>CAIUDS010000604.1 GCA_903897985.1 uncultured delta proteobacterium | reverse complement strand
GGTCCCCCAGCCATAGAGCATCTTGATGCCGTTGAGCGCCCGCGCGGTCTGCGCCACATTGGGGACATATCCGACCCAGTCCAGGACCTCGCCCACTCCCCACAGCGCGATGGCCGCGCCGACCTTTTGCACGAACGAGAAAAAGCCGTAATGCAGGCCCTCGCGCCGCTGACCGGTATGAAACTCGTCCACCTCAATCACATCGGGCATGATGGTCCAGGCGATCATGTAAACGCCGACCACGCCGGCGGAGGCGAAGAAGATCAGGACATAATAGAAGATGACATTGCCGGGCTTGAGCAGCATGATGCCGACGCCCTGGACCAGGGTCCAGAGTCCCATGAAGATGAACCAGGCTGTCCGCTTGCCCAGCTTGTTCGAGACATAGCTGATCGCCGGGACCCAGACCACGGTGCAGCCGAAGAGCAGTCCGAACGCGACCGAGGACTTGCTCTCGCTGAAGGCCATGATGTATTTCAAGAAGTAGGCCATGACCGCGCCGGCAACGCTCATGCCGGCGATGCCGAAGGTGTACATCAGCACGGTGTAAAGGAACGAGGGATTTTTCCGGATCGCGTCGAGGATGTCTTTGGCCTTGACCGTGACGGTTTCCGGGAACAGCTCGTAGCCGCGGGTGGTGCGCCAGGTGAGTAAAATCAGGGGCGTGCAAGATAAGCCCAGGGTCGCGCCCATCAGGGACCAGCCGACTTTTTCGCTCCCGTAAATCTTTCCGAAATATTGCGCGAGCACGAGCGTGAGCCCGCCGCTGACGATCGAGAAGATCTGGCTCCAGACCGCGCGGTAGGCGTTCAAGGAGGTGCGCTCGTCATAGTCCGGGGTCATCTCGGCGCAGAGCGAGAGGTGGGGCACTTCGAGGAACGCGAAGCAGGTGGAATGGAAAAAAACGATGGCGACGAAATAAATGGGGGTGAGGGTTTTGCCGAGGTTGAAGTCGGTGAACATCAGCCAGCCGACCAGGCCGTAGGGCAGGGCCACGGCCAAAAGCAACGGCCGGCGCCGGCCCCATTTCCACTTGAGCTTGTCCGACCAGATGCCGATGGCGGGATCGAGGAACGCGTCCCACAAGGTGCGGATCATGAGGATACCGCCGGCGAGCGCGGGCTTGATCCCGACCACATCGGTGAGGAAAATCATGAAGAAGAGATAGAAGTTGGTGAAGATCATGGAGTTGGCGCCTTCCGCGGCGCCGTAACCGAACTTGACCCAGATCGGGAGTTTGGCGGATTTCTCGGCGTTCATTTTATCAATGCTCGAATCTTTCCGGCACCACCTCGCGGCGGAAGACTTCCTCGATGGTCTCGCCCTTCTTGATCACCTCGGCCTGAGCGCCGTTCACGAGCACGGTGGCGGGCCTGCCCAGGGCGTTGAAGTTGCTGGACGACGCGTCCTGATAAGCGCCGGTGTCGAGCAAAACCAGCAGGTCGCCGGGCTGAATAGCCTTGGGCACGGAAACATCGGCGAGGATGCGGTCCATGTTGCAGCTCCGGCCCACGACATCCGCGATCATGGTGTCATGAGTCTCGCCCCGGCCGGGCGGGTAGTCCGGCAGCATATATCGGAACACGCTGTGCTCGAGCACGCTGTCCGGGAAAAACGAATCGGTGGTGTCAACATTGACCCAGGTCCAGGCCAGCGGGTCGGTCTGGCGCTTGATGAAATTCACCCGGGTCAGGTGAATCCCCGCGTCGCCGTAAAGTCCCCGGCCCGGCTCGATCTGGATTTGCTTGCCCTCGGGCGTAAACCCGCGCTTTTTCATCTCCTCGCGCAGAGTATTGAGGACCGCGTCCGCGTAATCCTCGAGCGAAGGCCCCAGGTCGGCTCGCGGGTCGCCCACGATTTTGTCCGTCATGTATTTCCGCTCCAGCCCGAGCGCGAAGTTCATCACCTTGAAGCGGAGGCTGCCGTCGCCGATCTTGCTGGCGGCCCAGCAAAGCGCGGAGAGTAGGCCCGTGCTCAAGACCTCGGTGCGGTCAATGGAGCGGCCCATGGGGTCGCGCCGGATTGGGAACCCGCCTCCGAAATCAATCTCCCCCGGCTCCCAGCCGTTCCATTCCCGCTTGAGTTGCGCGAGCAGTTCCACCGATCCCCGCACCAGCGATTTCCAGAATTCCACGCTCCGCTTATGCCTCCCCAAATGGACATGCGCGCCCGTGACTTCCACCGCGTCCGAGGCCAAGGCCTTTTTCCCCAGCGGGATCAGGTCCTCCGTCGGGATGCCGCTCTTATAGGCATAAGCGGCCAACTCGGTCGGGATCAACTCCGGCGTAAAATCCGTGGGCGAACTCAGCTCGCGGAAATTGGGCCGGAGCCGGAACCGGATGAGCGCTTTTTTCCCGAGCCCCTTGGCAATGCTTTCGATCAGCGGATATTCGTCCTTATGGTCAATGGTGATTTTCACGCCCTTGCCGATGGCCTCCCGGAGCAGGGCGTCGCTCCTCCCCAGCTTGCCGTTCCCGTTGAGGGAAATATAAGCGGGCTCGACCCCGGACCGGAGCGCGGCCCAAAGCTCGCCCTCGCTGAACACATCGCACCCGCAGCCTTCCTCCGTCAGGATCGCCCGCAACGCCAAACTGTAATTGGCCTTGATCGCGGGCAGGAGTTTGAAGGTCCCTTCTTTCCAGCGCTCGGAAAAAACCTGCGTGAACCGTCGCGCATTGCTCCGTAGCTGCGCCTCGGAAATCACATAAAGGGGCGTGCCGAATTTTTCCGCCAACTCGCGCAGCGAGCATCCCTCCAGCCGGAGTTTCCCGTCCTCCCCCCAATAGAGCCCGCCTTCGAATTTGTTTTGAGCCGGGTTGCGTTCAGTCATATTGTTCTCTCCTTAAAATCTAGACAAACCTGATCACCAGAAATATCCCAAAGACCAGGACCCACAGGTCAATGGCCGCGTTCTGCGCGGCCTCGAGGATTCCGGCTTGGAACAGGCCGTTGGCCGTGTCATAAGCGAGGTCAATGATGCCGAGGAACATGAGCCCGCCGGAGCAGACCAGGGAGACGGACCCGCCGGCCGGGACTTTGAGGATGAGCAGGATTCCGGCGAGGACCAACCCGAGGGCCATGAGCGAGTCCGGCCAGACAAAGGCGTGCTCGTGGGCGAAATATCCTTCGGGCGGGTTTTCCGGCGCCATCAGCTCGGTGGTAAAGAACAAGATCCAGAAGGTGATGATGCCCAGGCCGGTGACGATTTCCAACAGGCCGATGAGCAGGAGCGGAATCTTATCCAACATGGTTTCCTCCGTTTCACTTGAACCACTTGACCAGCAAATCAATCAACGGCATCAGCCGCAAGAGCGTCAGAGCATAGAGCGGCCCGACCACGCCGTAGCCGGGACCCGCGGACATTCCGCCGTCGAGCGGGAGGGCCTGGCCGGTGAGGAACGCGCCTTCATCCGAGGCCAGGAAATGAAACAAGGCCGCGGCGTCCTCCGGCTGGCCCAGCCTCCCGAGCGGCTGGAGCTTCTTCGCGAGCGCCAGTTCCACCGCGGAGGCCTGGTCCGACTTGTAGATCATGGGCGTGTCCATCGTGCCCGGGCAGATGCAGTTGACCCGGATGTTTTGGTCCTTGAGCTCGGCCGCGGCCTGCCGGGTCAAGCCGATGATGCCGGCCTTGGACATGATGTAGTTGCCATACATGGGCGTGCCGAACAGACCGGCATAGGAAGCGGTGCTCAGAATGGCGCCGCCATGTTTCATCAGCGGGACGGCATGCCTGATCCCGTAGGCCGCGCTCTTGAAATTATTGCTCAGCACATGCTCCAACTCTTCCGGCTCGATGTCCTTGATCTCCTGGTCCTTGCCCTCGATCCCCGCATTGTTCACCAGAATGTCCAGCCCTCCGAAGCTCGAAACCGTCTTCTCCAACAATGTCCGAACCTGTTCCTCATCCGACACATCCGTCTTCACGAAAATCCCGCCCGCCGCTTTCGCCACCGCGTCCCCGTCCGAGATGTCCGCGATCGCCACTTTGGCCCCGGCCTTGGCAAACCGGAGCGCGGTGGCCTTGCCCAACCCGGAGGCCGCGCCGGTCACCACCGCCACCTTGCCTTGCAGTGAAAAGTCCGGGGATGCCGGCGAGGAATTTTTCGCCACGGCCATTCCCGGCGCCGCGGGCACGGCGATGCCGGTGATGAAAGAGCTGTCGTCGTCGGCGAGGAAATGGGAGAGCGCCGCGATTTCCGCAGAGGCATCGGCCCGGCCGCAAATGCAATTCACCCGGATCCCTTTTTCCGCGAACTCGAGCGCCGCGGACTTGGTGATGCCGGCGATGGCCTCGGCCACCGCGTTATAAGAAACATCGGCGACATTGATGATGGAGCCGTTCTTGGAAATTCTGGGCTTGGCATGTTTCAAACTCCAGACCGTGGGCTTGAGCCGGGAATTGAGTTCGTCATCCAGCGCTTGGGAGGTTACCTCATGGGCCGCGCCGGCCGGGTTTTCAAACCTGGGGATATTGACCACGATGTCCAGTTTGCCGAAACCGGCTTTGACTTTTTCCAGCAGGGTCCCGACCTCGCTTTCCCGGGTCAGATCGCTTTTGAAAAAAACTCCGCCGGTTGCTTTGGCCAACTCGGAAAGATCCCCATTATCCGCCAGCGCGAGTTTGGCGCCGGCTCGGGCAAACCTCCGGGCCGCGGTTTGGCCCGCTTTGGATTCTGCCCCCAGGATCGCCACGGCCTTTCCGGTCAGGGAGAACATCACGGTCCCTCCATGATTTTCAATCGCACTTTTTTAGCACGCTTCGAGAACGGTTGTCAACTAAAAAATTTGCGGGACATGGCGCCGCGCGTCGGAGGCGCCCATATGGTTCATTGACAAGCCGAGGAAAGGGTGTTAGGGTCTGCGCCGTCGGATCGGGAGAGCGCCGACCTGGAGGAGGAATAGATGAATATTGGCCAACATTGTCGGGTGAAGGTTTTTTATCGGCTGAGCCTGGGGGACGGGGAAATGATTGAGGACGCCATGCAGGGGGAGCCGATGGAATTTGTGTTTGGGAGCGGAGAGATACTGCCCGGTCTGGAGCGGGCCTTGGAGGGTATGTCCGAGAACGAGGAAAAGCATGTGGAGTTGCCGCCGGAAGAGGCTTATGGGGTCTGGAACCCGCAGGCGGTGCTCAAGGTCCCGCGGTCGGAATTTCCGCCGGCGGAGGAAAAGATCGAGGAAGGCATGGTGTTCCGGATCAGCCGGGAGGACGGCGTGGTGATGTATGCCACGGTTACCGGGGCGGACGAGGCCGAGGTCACCCTGGACTTGAACCATCCGCTGGCCGGGGAAACCCTTCATTTTGACATAAAGATCGCGGGACTGGAGGGACCCGCGCCCCTGATTCAACAATAGCCGGAGCGGGCATTTTATGATACGGCGCGTCCCCATCAACAAAACAGGGCTTATTGCCGGCTTTCGTCCGGGCCGGGACTCCGGGAAAATTTGCGCAATCGGGATAGTTTTGGTATCATGGAAGGCATGGAGCCATCAGATAGCGGCAGAAGGACCGAGACTCGAGCCAAGTTCAGGCTGAAAGTCCGATTCAAAAACGCTGATTCTTTCATCAATGAGTACACCCATAACATCAGCAAAGGCGGCCTGTTCATTCGGACCTCGAAGCCGTGCGGGCTTCGGGAAAAAGTCGGGATTGTTTTGATCCTGCCCGAGAGTGAGCAGGAGGTGGGCGCGACCGGCGAGGTGATCCACATTGTCGCGCCCGAGCAGGCCGACGAGCAAACCCCGTCCGGCATGGGCGTCCAGATTCTGGAGTGGCAGGTTGGGGCTCAGGACCAAATCGAGCGATTCATCAAGGACAAGCTGAAAATTGATGCGGACATCAAAGGCCGGCGCCGGTATGAGCGGGTCGAGGCCAAGCTCCGGATCAAGTTTGAGAGCAAGGAAGCCCTGGTCGAGGAATACATTCATAACCTCAGCCATGGCGGTCTGTTCATCGCCACCACCAAGCCCCGGAGCACCGGGGAGCACTTGAGCGTCATCCTGATTCATCCGGAAAACAGCCAGGAGATGCTGCTGCACGGGGAAGTGGTCCGGGTGGTGACCGCGGCGGATGCGGAGAAACAAGGGCTCAATCCCGGCATGGGGATCAAGTTCCTCAAACTGGACCAATATGTGCGGAATGAGATTGACAAGTTCATCAAAAATGAGACCAATAAGGCCGCGGGGAAAGACTTAATAGTGGAAGAAAGTTAGGGCAGTATCCCGCAAGTAAGTTAATGGCTTTTTCAGTTGGAGTGCGGGCTTCCAGTCCCGCGTAATCGCGGGACCGGCAAGATGCCTGCGCCACAATTTAAGGGACCCTACCCTAGGACCCCTCCACCACGAAAGTGATGTCCAGTTCCGTCACATATTCCTTGATCTCATTGTTTTCCACTTTCACCCGCTGGCTGATCACATTCAAATCGGTTATGCCCCGGAGCGTCCGGGCCGCCCGCTTCAGGGCTTCCTCCAGGGCGTCCTGGAAGCCGACCGGACTAGTTCCGATCACCCTGGTCACTCTCGCAATTGACATCCTTCACCTCCTGGGGGACGCAAGTCCCCGGGCTTGAGCTCAGCTTGCCGGCTGCGCCGGAAGGCTGGGTTCCAGGTCAAAATAGGCCGTGAACGCGGTGCCTTTGCCCGGCTCGCTCTCGACCGCAATTTCCCCGCCGTAGCGGCTGACCAGGGCCTTGGTGATGGAGAGCCCGAGGCCGGTGCCGATGGGCGAAAATTGCTTGGCATTGGGCGCGCGGTAAAACTCGCTGAAAATCTGGTTGAGCGATTCCTTGGGAATGCCGATCCCGGTGTCCGCCACCCGGCACTTGATCTGGTGGTCCTCCCGGCTAACCTCAACCCGGATCACGCCCCCGGGCGGCGTGTAGCGGAAGGCGTTGGAGATCAGGTTGGAAAAAATCTGCTGGACCGCGGCCCGGGAATACTTGATCCGGGGCAGCACCGGCGGATGATTGAAATAGACCGAGACCCCTTTGGCGTCCCCGCTGGTTTTTTCCACGCTCAAGATCAGCTCCAGTTCGCCGATCAAATCCACTTCCTCCAATTCCTCCAGCTTGGCCGGCTCCGCGGCCTCCAGCCGCGACAGGTCCAACAGGTCCCGGATCAAATCAATCAAGCCCTGGCCCCGGAGCAGCGCGCGCTCCAGGAATTCCTGGCTCTTGTCGCTCAGCCGGTCCTTTTCGCTCAGCCGCACCGCGTGGATGAAATTCATGATCGCGCTCATCGGACTCCTAAGCTCGTGCGCCACCGTGCGCGCGAAGTCGCTTTTGATCTTCTCTCGCTTAACCACCTCCTGATACGCGTTCGCCAACTGCTCCTCCTTCTCCCGCAGCCGCTCCATGATCGAGCTGCTCAAAAAGGCCGCCACGAACAGGGTGACCGCGAAGGAGCTGAGCATGATCAGGACCTGGGTGTGGCCGAGCAAGGGGGACGGGTCAAAATCCGGATAGAGCGGGAAATGGTGGATGGCGGGGTCCTGGCTGGTCAGCACCAGGGCGCCATAGAGGATCACCGCAAAGCCGGATTGGAGGTAGCTGTCGCGCCGGGTGAGCAGGATGCTGGAGATGATGATGTGGAAGATGTAGAAAAAGGAAAAGGGATTGACGGCGCCGCCGGAGAAGAACAGCAGCATGGTCAGGAGCAGGAGGTCGAGGCTGATCTGCATGTGCGCGAACACGGTCACCGCGGTCAGGTCTTGCTCTTCCGTATCCGTCCCCTCGAAGCGCTCGCGCAGGATGGCCCAGTAGACCAGGTTGAGGATGACCAGACTGAGCGCCACTCCCAGGATGCCCTGCCAGTAAAGGGGCAGCCCGAAGAAACGGATGCCGATCACCAGCACCACCGCCACCCCCGCGATGGCCAGCCAGCGCAGTTTGATCAGCCAGCGCACCCCGTCAATCAGGCTGGTCTCGCTCGGCAGCCAGAACGGCCGCGTGCGCACCCGCCGGCTAAGCAGCGCCATGTCTTTGTGCTCCCAAGACCGCCATTATCATTTATCTATTATTAACATATCCGGCCTTTTTGCACAATCCGGGCGAAATTTGCCCGCGGCCGCGCCGGTTTCCTTCATCGTATGGTTTTGGAAAAATGGCTTAACGGTTCGGAATCAG
>CAIUDS010000603.1 GCA_903897985.1 uncultured delta proteobacterium | reverse complement strand
TTCCGGGTGGCGCCGATCACGGAAGCAGACGCTTTGCAGATGCTGGACGAGATCAAGGGAAAGAAGATCCTGGAGGCCTTCCGGGGCATGGCGCCCGCGGACAAGGCGGCGCTGGCTCAGGCCCTGGTGGGGCTGGGCCGGCTGGGGGTTGAGAACGGCAAGGTGAAAGAAGTGGATGTCAACCCGCTCATCCTGACCCGCGAGGGCCGGCCGGTGGCGGTGGATGCCTTGGTCATCCTGGGAGAATAATTCTCGAATTGCCCGAACAAGCTGATCCTGCCCGGGACGCGCCGGAGATTTTCCGCGACCGGCTTTTCTGGCTCGGCCTGATCGCGGGCGGTTTCTTCCTCGTCCTGACCATCTGGTTCAACCTGGGGATGGACCAGTCCACTTACGCCTACGGCGCTTGGGTCTGGAAAAATTATCATCTGCCGCCGTATTCCGGAGTTTGGGACCTGAACTATCCCGGCATCTTCATCATCCATTGGCTGGCGCTCGAGCTTTTCGGAGAAAGCATCCAGGGGTTCCGGATTTTTGATGTCCTGGTCCAACTCAACTGCCTGGCCATGATCTTTTACCTGGGCCGGAAACTGTCCGGGTCCAGCGTTGCCGGGTGTCTGAGCATGATTCTCTACGGGTCCTATTATTTCAACCTGGGCCTTTTTAACACCGGCCAGCGGGAAGGTTTTATTTTCTGGTGCTGGTTATGGGGCTTGGTCCTGTTCAGTTCCGGGAAAAACCACCCCTGGCTTCGGGCGGTCCCGGCCGGGCTGGTCCTCGGCTTCGCGTTTCTGATCAAACCCTTTTGCGGCCTGGCGTGGCTCGTTTTCGGCGGATGGTTTCTGAGGCAGGAATTCAAATCCGGGTTCAAAAGGGCGTGGTTCGGGCTCGCGCTATTCTCTTTTTGCTGCCTGCTGCCAGCGGGTTTGGTCATCTTATATTATTGGCGGATCGGACATATTCTCGAGCTCTATCAATCATTGGTTCTCTACAACCTTGAGCTCTACAGCGCGCAGAGCATCCCCTGGTGGGGCTGGCCGTATTTCACCTTCTTCAGCATCATCCGCGAAAATCCTTTGATCCTGCTCGGCGCGATCCTCGTTATTTTCATCGGATTGAGAAGTGCGACCCGGACCCAAGCCCCGCTGTTATGGATCTTGATTTTAATGGCGGTGGCCAGCCTGATTGCCTATGTTCTCCAGGGCAAATTTTATGCCTACCAACGAATCCCGCTGCTCGGGTTCCTGGCTGTTTTCGCGGGCGCCGGCTGGGCCGGGGTGGGCGCCAAAATCAGGAGCGCGTTCAAAGGCCGCAAAGGCATGATATTCTCAGGCTTGTTTTACGGCGTGATGACGCTCGCGGCCGTGGTGGCGATCCGGCCGGCGTTGCGGTCATTCGCGCTTAAGTATGCTTTTCGGGATCTGGACTCGGCCTATTCGGCGTGGATGAATAACCCGGCCGACTTTCACTACAGTTCCAACAATTACCTGGCGGGCAAGTATCTGGAAGCCCTGGTGGGGCCGGAGGACGGGATCGAATATTTCGGTCCCTACCCGTTGGCTCTGTTCATGCTCAAGAAAAAACTGCCTACCCGTTTCCCCTGTCCGGAACTGATCCTGTTTTTACCTGCCAGCGGCGTGATGACCGATTTTCAGGAAAAATGGATCCGGGAGTACTCGGCGGATGTGATCAAGGCCCGGCCCCGGTTTTTCCTGGTTTCGGATGTTTTTCCCGGGCAGGGGCAGATTTTTGCGCACATGGCCAGCTCGGGGCTGAAGCAGGCCCTGCGGGACCAATTCCCGGAGCTGCAAAAATTTTTGCTCGATAACTATAAATTGATCGCGCGGGAAGGCGTCATCGAAATATACGAGTTGAAGGGGCCGGGGAATTTGGGCCGGCGGAATCTCCCGGCGCCGGGCAGCCCCTAGCCGGATCGGGATCATGGAAGGATATCGCTTATCTCGGGACAAGGTTTTCTGGCTGACGCTGCTCATGTCGGCCTTTTTCCTTTCCCTCACGCTCTGGTTCAAGTTCACGATGGACCAGTCGCTGTGCAACTATAGCGCCTGGGTCTGGAAGCGCTACCATGAGCCTCCCTATGTGGGCGTGTGGGACCTGAGTTTCCCCGGGATTTTTATCCTGCACCGCGCGGTCATCGCCGTGTTCGGCCGGAGCTTTTTCGGGTTCCGGCTGTTTGACGCTTTGGTGCAACTCGGCTCCGTGGCCATGATTTATAATCTTGCCCGGAGACTTTTTGGCAACCGCGCCGCGGGGTTCCTGGCCGGGGTTTTCTACAGCATCTATTACGCGGACCTGGGCAGCCTGGAAACGGGGGAGCGGGAAGGATTCATCCTGTCCCTCATGCTGCTTTCGGTGGCGCTGGGTCTGCGCCTGAAGGACCGCGTCTGGATGCGGGCGACGCTGACCGGATTTTTGCTCGGGTTCGCTTTTCTGCTCAAGCCCACCTATGGTTTGTGCTGGCTGGTGTTCGGGGTCTGGTTTCTCAGCGAGGGGATCCGATCCAGGGCAAGGATGGTCTGGGTGGAAATGTCGGTCTATGCGTTTTTTTGTCTGCTCCCCTCCGGCCTGGTGGTGCTTTATTATTTCCACCTGGGCCATCTGCAAGACCTTTACCAG
>CAIUDS010000602.1 GCA_903897985.1 uncultured delta proteobacterium | reverse complement strand
TGCCGATCAGCGCGAAATCCTCGTATCCAAAAATATCCTCGAACTTCCGGCTCTGCTCCGGGGCGATGCTCAGGACGAACCGGCTGGAGGTCTCGGAGAATAAAAGTTCCTGCACCTTTAGATGCTCCTCCGTGGGGATCATGCCCAAGTCAATCTCCGCGCCCAGCCCGCCGGCCATGGCCATCTTAGCCAGGCCGAAGCCGATCCCGCCGGGACCGACCGAATGCGCCGCGGAAAGGATTTCCTCCCGGATCGCCTGATAAACATGGTGATACCGCGCGCGCGCCCGCTCGAGTTCGACGGCCGGGACGCGGTTGCCCACATATCGCTCATTGCGCTCGCGCTCGCCCAGGTATGCGAAGTATTCCGACCCGCCCAGCTCGGCCTTGGTCAGGCCGATGACATAAATAAGGTCGCCGGCGGCTTTGAAATCGAGGGTCTGGGATTTGCGGAGGTCCGGGACCAGGCCCACGGCCGAAATCAGGAGCGTGGGCGGCACGGAAATTTTGACGGGTTTCCCCTCGGAATCGTAGCCCTTGAAATCGTTGAACATGCTGTCCTTGCCGCTGATGAAAGGGGCGCGGAACTTGCGCGCGCTGTCGTAGCAGGCCAGGGCCGTGCGCTTGAGTTGCCCGAGCCGGTCCGGCTGGTCGGACGAGCACCAGCAGAAATTATCGAGCAGCGCCACCCGGTCCGGGTTGGCGCCGACCGCGACCACATTGCGGATGGCCAGGTCAATCGCGGCCGAGGCCATGGCGTAAGGGTCAATGTCGCCGTACCAGGGCAGAATGCCGGTGGAAAGCGCAACGCCCTGCCAGCTGGAAAGGACCGGCCGCGTCACGATGGCATCATTGTGCACATCCTCGTTCGCGCCCACGAGGGGCTTGATCACCGACCCTCCCTGGACCTCGTGGTCATACTGCCGCACCACATACTGCTTGCTGCAAAGGTTCAGCCGGCCCGCCAGCTCGATCAGCTCTTGCGCGAGCTCTTCGCCTTTGAGCTCCTTCAGTTCCGGCTCCGCGTGTTTCGGCTCCTTCCACTCCGAGTGCAGGATCATCTGGGGCAGGCCCTCGTGCAGGAACTCGAGGTCCACATCCATGATCTTTTTCCCGCGCATGTTCACCGCGCACCGGCTCGAGTCCGTGTACCTGCCGATCACGGTCGCCTCCACATCGTGCTTTTTCATCACCGCCAGGAACCGGTCCAGTTTCTCCGGCGGCACCGCGTAGGTCATGCGCTCCTGGCTCTCGCTCACCCAGACCTCCCACGGCATCAGCCCGGAATACTTGATCGGGACTTTTTCCAGGTCCACCTCGCAGCCCCCGCTCTCGCGCGCCATCTCGCACACCGAGCAGGAGAGGCCCCCGGCGCCGTTGTCGGTCACGCTGCGGTAAAATCCCGAGTCGCGCAGTTCGAGCTGGGCGTCGTGGAGTTTCTTCTGGGTGATGGGGTCGCCGATCTGGACCGCGCCCGCGGGCGAGCCCTCGTGCAGGCTCTCGCTCGAAAAGGTGGCGCCGTGGATGCCGTCCTTGCCCACCCGGCCCCCGGCCATCACGATGAGGTCGCCCGGACGGGCCTGCTTGAATTCGCCCGGAAGGCCGTTGACCTTCACCGGGATGAGACCCATGGTGCCCACGAACACCAGGGGCTTGCCCATATAGCGGTCGTCGAAGATAAGAAAACCCCAGGGAGTGGGGATGCCGCTCTTGTTGCCGCCGTGCTCGACGCCCTGGCGCACGCCCTCGAAGATCACGCGGGGATGGAGGATCGGGTTCTTGCCTTCCCGGTCGCGGGTGGGCAGCGCGTCTTGATAGTAGGGGTTGCCGAAGCAGAACCCGTAAAAATTCGTCACCAGCTTCGCGCCCTGGCCGGTCCCCATCGGGTCGCGGTTCACGCCCACGATCCCGGTGATGGCGCCGCCGTAAGGGTCGAGCGCGCTCGGCGAGTTGTGGGTCTCGACCTTGTAGCAGAGATGGAACTGGTCGTCAAAGCGGATCACGCCCGAGTTGTCCTTGAACACCGACACGCAAAAATCCTTTTCCCCCAGTTCCTTCCGGATCTCCTGCGTCGCCTTCTTGATCAGGCTGTCGAAAATGGAATTGATCTCGTCCAGCTTGGCCGCGAATATTTTGTGCTTGCAATGTTCGCTCCAAGTCTGGCCGATGCTCTCGACCTCGACATCCGTGGGCGGCCGACCCTCCTTGCGGAAGTAATCCCGCATCACCCGCAGCTCCGCCAGGTTCAAGGCCAGGGGGCCTCTCCGGATTTCTTTCCCGTCGGGGAGCTTCGTCTCGAGCACCCCTTCCTTCCCGATCCTCTCCAGCTCCGCATCCGGGATTTCCAGGTTCACCTCGTCCACCCGGTCGGACGCCGGCAGCTTCACCTTGGGAACGATTACCTCCATCCCGTCGGAATCCTGGAATTCCGATAAGGACTTGATCTGCACCCGCTGGATCAAAGGGTTATAAAGACGGTGCGCGATTTTCTCGATCTGCTCCCGGCTCAATTTTCCCTTCAACAAATATTGCCGGCTGGCGTACACGCCCTCGTCGGCCCCGAATTTGATCTGAAGCAGCTCGGCCACGGCCTCGCGGCTGGTCTTGCCCACATTGTCGGTGACCCCGGGCAAAAACCCGACCTCGATGGCCCAATCGAAATTTTCCCCGAGCGGCCGGCCCACTGCCGAAACCTGGGTCAGGGGGTCGGTAAAAAGCTCGCTCGCGGCACGCTCGAGTTCCTGGCTGGACAAAGTCCGATCAATGGTGTAAACCTCAACCGTGTGCGCACGGTCCAGCGCAATCCCCAACTCCGCCGCGATCCGGCTCCGGGTTGATTCCCCCGCGGCATCCACCACCCCCGGCTTGAACTTCACTTCGATTCTTGAAGGCATCTATGGCTCCTTTATCTCCCCTTTTAATGTAGGGGCAGGGCTTGCCCTGCCTTGATCGCACGCGCTCCGCACCCAGCACCACAAAATCTCTCCGGCACAGAATCCTAGCAGATTAAAAATCCGACTTCAAATCCCCGGCCTCGCCCTTCACCGGCCCGGTTCAAATTGGGCCGCAGCCACTCTTGGCTGTGATTCCATGTCGACCACCGGCTATCATTTTTCACTTGACAAGGCCATTGATAACTGCTAGTAAGAGATCATCAATTCGAGAGTTGGACCATAGGAATGGGTAGGAATGGGGCTTATTCATGGGTGGAGCAAAGATTGTAATTTATTCTCTGAACGCCTTGAAAAAATGTCAAAAAATATCTAACTTCTCCGTCGAAGCCTTAGCTAAGGAGGATTTCGGGGCCTGACCTCCAACTCATTAAAATTTGAAACTATCAAAAAACAAGAACCCACTTGACAAACCCAAATTTATTCGTTACCTTAAGGCTAACATAAATTATGTATAATTATGTATAATTATCTAAACCGTGGGAGCTCTTAAATGACCATAGCTGCGGCATATTTGGTTTCAGAAGGGGTGGTGCTTGGCGCTGATAGCGCAAGCTCTGTCTTTATGCCCACCCCGGCCGGTCCTGGAGTATTGCAGGTTTTGCATCACGCTCAGAAGGTTTTTCAAGTTGGAGAGAAGTCAAGATTTGGCGTGTGTTCTTGGGGGGCTGGAAGTATTGGCAATATAAGTCACAGGAGTATAATCGCTCAGTTGGCTGATAAAATAGATGACAAGGCCACTACCGTAGAACAGGCAGCCAACGAACTTTGTTCGCTTGTGAAACCCCTCGCATCTGTTGCATCTAAAACAATGTCGGACTTTTTTGTAGGATATAATCTCGGGGGGTGGAACCCTAGTAGCCATGAACCGGAATGCTTTAGGGTCGAAGTGAACAAATCGGACGGCAAAGTAATTAAACAGCAGCTCGGTCTATGCAGTTTTTCTGGTATGCCTCAATTCTTTGCTCGTGTTTTTCGGGGATATGACCCTAGGCTAATGCAGAATTTGATAAATAACCTTAAAGCCTTGCCTGAAGTCAGTGCAATCGAAGGCTTTGATGAGAAATATGAAAAGGCATTTGAGATGGCTTCCAGACCTCTGGCGGCGGAAGGCTTTAAAGACCTTCCAATTCGAGAGGCTATAGACTTTGTCTATAGTTATTTGCACATAACCGTTAAAGCTACAAAGTTTATGTTTGGAGCACCACTCTGCGGTGGACCAATAGAGGTTGGTTTTATTAGTACTGATAGGAGATTCCGATGGGTTCGCCATAAGCTTTTTTCCACGGCCATATTAGAACAAGAAGGAGGAGAGTTTGATGAAGAGAAATGACCTCATTATGGTGGGCAATGTAGCTATTGCAGAAGGTGGGGATACCTGCGTGCTGGAAGGATATAGTGTCAAGGAGGAAGACATCCGTAATTTCGCTGGGGATCTAACAAGTACCATTTCAGTTACTCCTCTCGCTGTTCAGAGCGAGGTTTCTGCTGATCACCATGGAGAAATTCCATTGGGAGAAAATATCCGGGATGCTTATTTGTTGATAAAAAGTATAAAAGGCTAAAGTTAAAAACTGGGCATTATGCAAAAGACAACTAAAGATTTGGTGATATTATTTGCCCGAATTGGGATAAGTATAACCATTCTATCTGCAGGGCTTTATATGATTTTTTCTACAACAGTAGCGGATGATTATAAAAAATGGGCATGTGGCATAATTGGCGTTGTAGTAGGATATTGGCTCAGATGAAAAATAAACAGAGGTTCAAAAATCTGATTTCAAATGCCCGGCAACACCTTTGAGGTGTCCGGTTTCATTAACCAGCCGCACAATCCAGTTCGCGCCGGTCCATTCCAGCAAATTGTAACAGGCCAAATCCTGCTGGACCCGCCAGAATTGAGCCTCGCCCGCGCCTATTGCGGCCAGGACCAGGAGTTTGCAGATGACCCGGTGGCTGACCACCACGCCGGTCTTTCCCGCATTTTCTTCCGCCGCTTTCATCAGCGCCTGCATCCCACGCTCTTTCGCCAGCTTTAAGCTCTCACCCCGGGGGAAAGAAACTTTCTCCGGATGCTCAAACCAGACCTTGAACAGTTCCGGATCCTTTTCCTCAACCTCTTTCACGGACCTGCCTTCCCAGTCCCCGAAATCAAGGTCAATCAATCCTTCCAGAATGTTCACGCTCATTCCGAATTTCTCCGCCAGGGGACGCGCGGTTTCGAGCGCGCGCTTAAGCGGAGAGGAATAGATGAACTTGATCGGCTCTGGGGAGAGCGCTTCCGCCAGGGCTTGAGCTTCCGAGCGCCCTTTGGCGCTGAGGGGAATATCTTTGCGCCCGCGAAAAATTTTTTCCTGATTCCATTCCGTCTCGCCGTGGCGGACCAGATAGATCAGGGTCATTGGCCCTTGGTCTCCTTCGGGTTGTAACGGAGCACCGGATGCCGCGCCGCGGAAACCTCGTCCAGCCGCGCCACCGGGGTGTGGTGCGGAGCGGATTTCACCAGTTCGGGATTGGCTTCGGCCTCGTCCCGGATCTTGAGCAGGGCGGCGATAAACTCGTCCATCCGGGCCTTGCCCTCGGTCTCGGTCGGCTCGATCATGAGGGCGCCGTGGACCACGAGCGGGAAGTAGATGGTGGGCGGATGGAACCCGTAGTCAATGAGACGCTTGGCGATTTCCATGGTGGTGACTTCGCCGGGGAAGCCGTGGTCTGAGAACACGGCCTCGTGCATACAGGCATCCGGGTAAGGGATGTGGTAATGGTCTTTGAGTTTGGCGCGAATGTAGTTGGCATTGAGCACCGCGAGTTCGCTGGCAAGTTTCAGCCCGTCCTTGCCCATCCGGAGCATGTAGGTGAAGCCGCGGACCCAGATCAAGGCGTTCCCGAACCAGGCGGTCAACCGGCCGATGCTTTTCGGCCGGTCGCAGTCCAAGACCAGTCGGTCTCCCTCTTTCTTTACGCGCGGCACGGGAAGGAAAGGTTCTAGAACCTTCTTCACCGCCACCGGGCCGGAGCCGGGTCCGCCGCCGCCGTGGGGGGTGGAAAAAGTTTTATGCAGGTTCATCTGCATCACATCCACGCCCATGTCTCCCGGCCGGGCGATCCCCATCAAGGCGTTGAGGTTCGCACCGTCCATATAGACCAGGCCGCCGCAGGAATGGACCAGTTTGCTGATCTCCTCGATGTGCTTTTCAAACCGGCCCAGGGTGTTGGGGTTGGTAAGCATCAGCCCGGCGAGCTCGCTCGAAAGATGCGGCTTGATCGCCTCCGGCGTGAGCAGGCCGTTCTCGGTTTGGACTTCGACAACCTCGAAACCCGCCAGCGCCGCGCTCGCCGGGTTGGTCCCGTGCGCCGTGTCCGGCAGCAAAACCTTGGTCCGCTTTTCCTTGCGGTCGTCAAAATACGCCCGGCAAAGCAGCATGCCGCACAACTCGCCGTGTGCGCCCGCGCAGGGCTGAATTGTGACCGCGTCCATCCCGCAAATTTCCGCGAGCGCCTGCTCCAGCCGGCTCCAAAGTTCGAGCATTCCCTGCGCGTAACTCTCCGGCGCCTCCGGATGAAGCTCGGTGAAGCCTTCCAGCCCGGAGGTGAACTCGTTGAGCTTGGGATTGTATTTCATGGTGCAGCTCCCCAGCGGATAAAAGCCGTGATCAACGCTGTAGTTCCAGGTTGAGAGCCTTGAGAAATGCCGCACCACCTCGGCCTCGCCCACCTCGGGCAGTTCCGCCCATTGCTTGCGCACCAGCTTTGCTGGGATCAATTTTTCGACTTCAACCGCCGGATCAGGACCAACCCAGAACCCGCTCTGGCCCGCGACGCTCTTCTCGAAAATCAGCGGTTCTTCCCAGGTGATACCCGAACGCTTGCGCCAGATTTTTTCCTCGCTCATTTGCCTTTCCCCGCCATCTTTTCCAATTTTTCAACCAGCAGATCAATCTGCTCCTGGTCCACCATTTCCGTAGTGGCAACCAGGAGCGAATCGGCCAGGTCCGGGAAATGATGCTTGAGCGGCACGCCCGCCAGCAGGTGTTCCTGCCCCAGTTCCGCGACCGCCTTTTCTGCATCTATTCCCAGCTTCACGGTCATCTCGTTGAAGACCGGCGCGCTGAATTTCAGCTTGAGGTTCTTGCTCGCCTCGATTTTTTTGCGGAGGTAGTCCGCGCGTTCGAGGTTGGTCTTTGCGAGCCGGACCAGTCCCTGCTTGCCCAGGAGCGACAAATAGATGGCCGCGGTCAGGGCCATGAGGCTGTGGTTGGTGCAGATATTGGAAGTGGCCTTGGCCCGGCGGATGTGCTGTTCGCGC
>CAIUDS010000601.1 GCA_903897985.1 uncultured delta proteobacterium | reverse complement strand
TCTGCCGGATCCAGTTCGCCTCGCAATCCTGGACCACTCCCTCGGCCAGGTTCAGGTAATTAAGCGCCTTTAAAAAGGGTCTAACCAGGCTCGGGATAAAATTCCGGACATCCGCTTTCCGCTGGTCCAGCCAGACGATCGCAGGTCTCAGAGGTTTTCCGTTCCGGTCCACATTGATCATCGTGCCCCGCTGGGTGGTCAAGGTTACGCACTGGATGCTCTCTTTCGGCTCCCGAGATTGAGCAAAGAGCTGGCGGCAGGTTTTACAAAGCATTTCCCAATAGTATTCCGGCCGCTGTTCCGCCCATCCCGGTCGCTCGGAAAAGCAGGGCTCAATCGGCGTTTTTACCAAGTCCCGGATTGCGCCTTTCAAGTCAATCAGAGCGGCCCGGATGGATTGCGTGCCCGCGTCAATGGCAAGAATTAATTCAACCTTCTTTGTCGCGCTTGGATTCATTCAAGTTTCCTGCGCTCGCTTTCCGGCAGATCCAAGGCGAGCTGTCCGCCCGGGTTCATAATATTATTGGGATCAAAATGCCTTTTCAGAGCGCGGAGCGCTTCCATCTGCTCTTTGCCCAGATGAGCATCCATCCAGGGCGCCAGGAGTTTGCCGATGCCGTGGTGATGGCTGAGGGACCCGCGGTTCTTGACGATGGCTTGGATGATCCCTTCATGAAATTTGAAGTATTCCTCCAGGCGGTCAGGTTTAAGAACAAAAATAAAATACAGATTCGTTCCATTGGGATAGAAGTGGGAGGCGTGGGTCATACAAATGGTGCCCGGCCGGCTTTTAATATATGCCCTGACTTCCTGATGTAATTTGTGCAGATTATCCCAGTTGACTGACGCTTCCAGCGTGTCGGTGATGATTCCGTAATCCATCAGGTCTTCCCGCATCAACGGCTCCTGGTATCTGGTTTTTTCCCACATTTTCGCCGGGATCCCGGTCAAGTACATTGCCCGGTGCTGACCGCAGATTCTCTTGATCTGTGCTTTGATATGTTTTGCAAATCCCTTTTCCCCCTCCGCGGTCCCCATGCCGATGCACCTCTGTCCGGGTTTCAGTCCTCTCAAGCTCATCAGAAGTTCAAGCAATTTGCTATTAACTCCAAACAGCTTCAAGCCCCGGTCGGTTTCCTCCGGATCGGAAATTCTGAAAACGGCCGGCATCCCGAATTCTCCCTGCATGATCTCCCGGCCGGCGTTGACCGCGGCTTCCCAGCTCGGAAACATAAAAGCGAAATGCCGCCGGTTTTCCGGCATGAACCGAAAAATCTTCATGGTCAGTTCCACCAGAATTCCGAACGAGCCTTCACTGCCCTTCATTATATCGTTCAGTTTCGGCCCGGTCGCGGTTGCCGGATAGTCCAGGGTCTTAAAAGACCCGGCCGGCGTTACATACCCCTGGCCCAGGACCAGATGATAGGCGTCCCCGTAATAGGTTGAAGCCTGGCCGGAGCCGAGCGTAACCACCCAGCCGCCCACAGATGAAAGTTCAAACGATTGCGGAAAATGGCCGCAGGTATAGCGCCGC
>CAIUDS010000600.1 GCA_903897985.1 uncultured delta proteobacterium | reverse complement strand
TAGAATCATCTGCGCACATTTAGGCGCCTCTGCAGGGGACTGAGCTTTCGTCATCTTTCATGCCAGCGCGCCTTCTCTGTGAATGTTTTTCAGCTCGGCCTTGAATTCCGGCAGAGCCTGGTTAATGACTTTCTTGCGCATTGTTGGTTTCTAATTCAGTATGCTATTTTATAACCCAACATGCAACCAAGGCGGGATCGGCAGAGCAGGTATCATCTCTATAATCTTATCCTCTCTATCATCTTCCCTAGCGGAACATCTCCAGCACATAGCTCAAGCCCTTGAAGGTATTGAGCGCGTGTTCGGCTTTCCAGCTTTTCTTCGGGGTTTTGGGCGGGGCCTCGCGCACGGCCTTGAACCAGGCCTCGGGGTCCTTCGATTCCCAGATCCCCTGCAGATCGTAAATCCCGAAGTGCCTGATCCCCGCGGCGCGGAGCGCGGAAAAGTCTTCCGCCAGTTCCGCAGGCGTGTTATAGACCGCGCCGTGTCCCTCGCCGGGCAGGGTCTGGCCGGTCGAGACCGCGACCTTGTCCCCGTATTTTTTGTAGATGACCTGTCCGATCCGGTAGGTGAGATAACGGCAGTCGTCCCAGTTCATTTTGAAGACGCTATGCAGGAGCGGGTAGTTGTTGCTGCCGAAATGCATGAACGAAACATAATCCCAGTCCACTGCCATGGTCGGCCCGCCCTGAAAATCCTGGGCGGCCTCCAGGCCGGTCATCAAATCCACCACCGAAAGGTCGAGCGCGGTCACGATCGCGATGGTGCCGTGGTCATGGAGTTTTTGCTGGATGGCCATGAACTTGGGTTTGGCCGCGTTGAATTGTTTCCGGTCCATGTCCTTGACCACTTTTTTGAAGCCCGTAAAAAAGCTCTCCTTTTCAGCCTCCGGCGTGGCATCCGTGCCTTTCTGGTAGTTGGGCGGCTCGATGTCCACAATCAGGGCCTGGACCGGATGGTGGTATTTTTCCGACCAGGCATAGATCTCGTCGAGGTAAGCGAGGAAATCGCCGGCATGTTGTTTGTTTAGATATAGTCCCTGTTCCCTCGGTAACAGCGGCCAGAATACGAGCGTCAATCCATTCGCCTCATAAACATCGAACAAGCGGTCCAACTCCGCGTCCATCTTGCCCGCTCTTATGCACGGCGCCACCATCACATCGTATTTCTTGAGCAAGGCCATCAGCTTCGGGTCGGTCAACTGGTCCACCGTCATGTATTCCGCGGTCACCAGCAGGACCGGCTTGCTCGCGTCGAACTTCATCAGCTTGGGCGGCGGGGGCGTTGAGGCCCGGCCCACCAAGGCCAAGGCCAGCGCCAGGCTGAAAATCAAACTCACTTTAATCTTCATCGGTCGCCTCCTGTTTTTTCTTTGCAGCCGCGATAACACAGGGGCGGGCATGGCGCCCGCCCCCTTGGTTCATGTTGTTTATTATTCTTTTACCTTCAGCCCGCTCGCCTCGGTCGCCTTTTTGATCTCGTCCAGGCTCGCGCCGTCCTCGATCGTGCTCAGGTCGCCCATCTTGGCGCCTTCCGTAATCGCCTTCAAGACCCGCCGCATGACCTTGCCGCTCCGCGTCTTGGGCAGCATGCGCACGAACTCAATGTTTCTCGGAACCGCAATCGCGCCGATTTTGTCCCGAACCAGGGCGGCGATTTCCTTCTGGAGCGCCTCTCCGGTGGTGATGCCTTCCTTCACCACCACGAAGGTCGCGATCGCTTCTCCCTTCACCTCATCCTTTACCCCGATCGCGCTCACCTCCGCAACCGCGGGATGACCGCTGATCACTTCCTCCACCTCGCGCGTGCCCAGCCGGTGACCCGCCACATTGATAACCTCGTCCGCCCGGCCCAGAACAAAGAAGTATCCATCCTTGTCCTCGATCGCGTAGTCCCCGGTCTTGTAGAGCAGCTTCGGCGTGTAATGGCTCCAATAGGTTTCGATAAATTTGTCGTCCTCCCCCCAGATGGTCATGAGCGTGCCCGGAGGGAGCGGCGGGTGGGCGATCAGGAATCCCTTGGTTCCCCGCGGGACCGAATCGCCCCGCTCATTCACGACTTCGAGCTTCCAGCCCAGGGCCGCCTTGGTCGGGCTGCCCGGCTTAATGGGCAAAAGCTCCAACCCGGCGTGATTGGCGAGGATCGCCCATCCGCTTTCCGTCTGCCAGTAATGGTCAATCACGGGCTTGTTCAGGGTTTCGGTTGCCCATTTATAAGTGAACTCGTCGAGCGGCTCGCCGGCCAGGAACAGGTAACGGAGCGAGGCGAAACTGTGTTCCTTGATCCATTTTTCCGGGAACTTGCGCAAAACCCGGAGCGCGGTGGGCGCGCTGAACATGACATTGACCTTATACTTGTCAACGATGTCCCACCAGATGCCCGGGTTCGGGCTGTCGGGCGTGCCCTCGAACATTACGGTGGTGGCGCCCACGATCAGGGGCGCATATATAATGTAGCTGTGTCCCACCACCCAGCCGATGTCGGAGGTTGACCAGTAGACATCTCCGGGTTTGACCCCGTAAATTTTTTCCATCGAGTCCGAGAGCGCGACCAGATGGCCGCCGGTGTCGCGCACCACGCCCTTGGGCTTGCCGGTGGTGCCCGAGGTATAAAGGATATAGCTGACCTCGTTGCTCTCCAGCCATTCCGGCTCCACCACCGTGTTCGCCGGGACCTTGGCCATCAGGTCCTGCCACACCAGGTCCCGCCCCTCCACTTTTTTCCAAGCCGTGATCTTGCGGTCCAGCACGATCACCTTGTCCGGCTGGAACTTCGCAACCTCCAGCGACCGGTCCACAATCTCTTTCAGCCGGACCTCCCGGCCTTTGCGCTTTCCCGCTTCCGCGCAGATCAACAGCTTGGGCCGAGCGTCATTGATCCGGTCCGCCAAGGCCTCGTAACTGAACCCGGCGAACACCACCGAGTGGATCGCGCCGATCCGGACGCAGGCCATGATCGCCACCACCGCCTCCGGCACCATCGGCAGATAAATGATCACCCGGTCGCCCTTTTTCAGCCCCAGGTCTTTCAGCGCCTTGGCAAAGCGGTTGACTTCCTGGTAAAGCTCCTTGTAGGTCAGCTTGCGGCTCGAGTTGGTCTCCGGGCTTTCCCAGATCACCGCCAACTGGTCCGCCCGGCCCCCGGTCACATGGCGGTCAATCGAGTTGTAGCAAAGGTTGGTGGTCCCGCCCACGAACCAGCGGTTAACGGGCTTTTTGGATTGGTCCAGAACCTGGGTCCATTTCTTCTTCCAGTAAACCTTTTCCGAGGCG
>CAIUDS010000599.1 GCA_903897985.1 uncultured delta proteobacterium | reverse complement strand
GGGCAAGGCCTATCTTTGCGCGGACGAGGCTTTGACCGGGCTGGGGTTAAAACCTTCCTTAAGCGCGGACAAGAACACGCTGTTCCTCATGATTGACGGCAAGCTCGTGACCGCCGATCTCAAATCCGGACAGGCCGCCTCGGGCAATAACCAGTTCCGATTCGCGGGTTCTTTGCGCGAAAACGACAAGGTCTATCTGAGCGAGGACTTTTTCAGCGAGGTCTACGGCCCGCTCAAGAAAGTCAAAGTCCAAATTGAAAAATCCGAACTCGGGCCCGCCGAACTCGGTTTGCGCCTGCCGGAGAAATTCAAGAAGGACCCGGTGGATGTGGTGGTGATAGACCCCGGGCACGGCGGCGATAATTACGGCGCGAACACCGCGGACGGGTGGCGGGAGAAGGATTTGACCTTGAAACTCGCCAAAAAAACCCGGGATTACCTCCGCAATTACCCGGAGCTCAAGGTCTATCTCACGCGGGACGAAGACCACTATCTGGGTCTGGATCAGCGGACCGAATTTGCCAACAAGCTCGGCGCCGACCTGTTCCTCAGTATCCACATCAACGCGTGCGACACGATCAGCGCCAGCGGGTTTGAGACTTTCTTCGCGAGCCTGAAGGCGAGCGATGACGCGAGCCGCAAGCTGGCGATTTGGGAGAACCTGGAGCTTTCCGGGAGCGATCCCAACGGGGTTCCGGGCAAGGAAGACCGCTCGGACCTGGAACTGATCCTGGGCGACATGGCCCAGACCGAATATATGGCCGAGAGCGATTTTATCGCGCGGCTGGTTCAGCAGAACCTTGATTTTGCCATGCAGCAAACGGTCAACCGGGGGCTGCGGCAGGCGCCTTTCCGGGTGCTGATGACCGCGAACATGCCCGCGGTTCTGGTGGAGGTCGGGTTTTTGACCAATGCCTCGGACCGCCGCAACATAACCGATCCTGCTAACCAGGACAAAATTGCCTGGGCGCTTGCGAAGAGCATCCTTCAATACCGGGAGCTCAAGGCCCGGCAACTGGGAATAAGGGGGAACTATGAGAACGGCAAAGAGAAATCCAAATCAACTCCGAAAAGTGGAGATCAAAACCGGAGTCCTTAAATACGCCGAGGGCTCGGCTCTGATCAAAATGGGCGACACCTGCGTGCTCTGCGCCGCGAGCGTGGAGGAGAAGGTTCCGGCTTTCCTCAAAGACAGCGGCTCGGGCTGGGTGACCGCGGAATACGCCATGCTGCCGCGCTCGACCAAGACCCGGTCCGAGCGGGAAGGCGGCCGGCGCGGGCCCAAGGGCCGGACTCAGGAGATCCAACGGCTGGTGGGCCGCAGCCTGCGCGCCGTGATGGACCTGGGCAAGTTGGGGCCAAGGGCGATCACCATTGACTGCGATGTGCTCCAGGCCGACGGCGGCACCCGCTGCGCCGCCATCACCGGCGGGTTCGTGGCGCTCGCGCTCGCGGTCCAGGGCCTGCGCGAGAAGAAGCTGCTCAAGGAAAACCCGATCCGCGAGCATGTGGCCGCGGTCAGCGTGGGCAGGGTCGAGGGCAAAAATTTGCTCGACCTCGATTACAGCGAGGATGTCCAGGCCGAGGTTGACTGTAATGTGGCCATGACCGAGGCCGGAAAATTCGTGGAGGTGCAGGGAACCGCGGAGCACCGGCCCTTTGACAAGAAAGAGCTGGACCATATGCTCGAGCTGGCCGAAGCGGGAATCCGCGAGTTGATCGCGCATCAGAAAAAGGCCCTGGCGAAAAAATAGCCGTTGATAAGCGGATAGGTTGATAAGTTGATAAAAAAATCTCCGCTCCGGCTCCTCATCGCGACCCGCAACCCGGGTAAGCTCAAGGAATTCAAGCAGTTCCTTTCCGGCCTCCCCCTGCAACTCCTGAGCCTGCGCGACTTTCCCGGCTTCACAGAAACCGAAGAGCCATATCAAACCTTTGCGGAAAACGCCAGGCACAAGGCCATATCGGCTTTGCGGGCCACCGGCCTCATTTCGCTCGGAGACGATTCGGGCCTGGAGGTGGACGCGCTCAAGGGCGCGCCCGGGATATTTTCGGCGCGCTTCGCCGGGCAAGGGGCGGGTGATGAAAAGAATAACCAAAAGTTGCTGGAGTTGTTGAAGGACACGCCGGCGGAGAAACGGACCGCGCGGTTTGTGTGCGTTTTGGCGCTGGCGCTGAGCGAGTCGGAAGTCCGTCTGGTGGAAGGGGAGGCGCGGGGGCTGATCCTGTTTGAGCCTCGGGGGGAAAAAGGCTTTGGTTACGATCCGGTTTTCTATGACCCGAGGCTGGACCAGACTTTCGCGGAGCTGGAGGCCGAGGAAAAGCTGAAGGTCTCGCACCGTGGGGACGCGCTGGGGAAACTCCGGCCTATGGTTGAGGAACTGGCGAGGACTCGGACGGGCACAGGCTGATCTTGAACTGCTTGATCCGGGCGACGCCGGCAAAGGACGCCGGGTCCACCCGCAGAAACAGCACTTCCTTCGAGTTGAGCCAATTGACATTTTGTCCCAAGGTGATTTTAAGTTTGTGAAACCTGCCGTCGGCTTTCAAGGGCAGAGAAATTTTCTGGTCTTCAGAGAAGACGGGTTTTTCCGCGCTGGACCAATAAAACCCCAACTCGCTCTGCGTTAATGCCGGGTCCTCCGGCGCGATTGCCAGTTTGAGTTCGAGTTCGTGGACTTCGCGCGGATTGAGCGTGACCGCGAACACCATCCAGGGGTCCTTGCCCAGCATCTCCACATTTAATTCCGTGCCCTTAAACGACAGCCGGGAATCATTGTTCAGAATGAAGCTCGGCCGCACCGCGAAATAATGGTTGACATCCAGCGTTTTGGTTTCTCCCCGCGCGCACAAAGCCTGATGGCGACGAAAAGCTTCCCGGCTCGCCGCGGTCCGGTCCGTGATTTCTCCGGTATTGGAGTCGCGGTAAAAAATCCAGTCATACTGGTCCAGCGGCAGCGCCGTCTTCTCGCGGGTCTGTTCCGGATTCTGCCGCACCAGAATGATCCCGCGCATGAGCGGTTCCGCGGGGTCGAGGTTGAGATGGACCAGCAGGTAGTTGCCCTGCATCATGATTTTGGGAAAAGTATATCGTTCCAGGGTTTTCTGGATCTCCGCGACATTATTGGCGGTCGCGAACATCTGTTTGAGCTCAACCAGGGCTTCCCCCATTCGCGCCTGGCCCAGGTAATCGCAGGCGAGCAGCAGCCGGGCGAGGGCCAAGTCGGGTTTTTGTTCCAAGGTGAATTTCAAGTCCATGATGGTCTGGGCGTCGCGGTCGGGCAGGCGGCGCTGGAGCAGGTAATAGATCGCGTGCAAAAACCGGGTGCCGGCGAGGAATTGGTCGTCAAGCTGGAACTCGCGGATGAACCGTTCGAGGGGAGGAAATTCTCCACCCGGGCCGGCCTTGAGCAATCCCTGCGCAAAAAGCTCCGAATAAATTTTATCGGCGATCAACCGTTGTCCCTTGAGGTTGGGATGGACATGATCAACAAAGAGATCAAACCCGGGCGCGCTCCGGGTGTTCTCGAAAAACGCCTGCTCCGAATCAACCAGGAAAACCCCGTTCCGGCTTTTAAATCCGCGGATGATTTCATTGAGCTCGGGTGGAGCGCGGTGGCGGGAACTGTCGTATTTGCGCGCGGACAGGAACTCCTCGCGGGCGCCGGCAAAATTCCCCTGCTTCTCAAGAAGCCAGGCCCGGATATAGTGACTCATGGCATAGTCGTCCGCTCCCGGCCGGGTGTGATCGAGGACCGCCCCGGCCTCGGCAATTTTGTCGTCCGCGAGGTCGAGGTATGCGGTCCAGAGTTGGTCTTTCAATTGCGCGGCTTGCGCGGGCGAAAGCGCGGGAGGGTAGGGAGTCCATTCCGGCGGCCAATCTTTCAGGTTCACCCCCAGGGTGCAGAGCACAACCGGGATCTTCTTCTCGCCGAACCGGTCCAGGATCAGCCCAAGGTTATAACGGAAGCTCCCCAGGCGGTCCCGCAAATAGCGTCCGGTCATGGGCAGGTTTTCAATCGGGATGTGTTCAAAGTCCAGAGCCAGATTTTCGACCGCAAACTCCTGGTGCATGCCCAGCGTGCCCGGCGCCATGAACAGGTATTTGTCCGACCGCATCAGCACCTGGTAAGTCCGGGAATGGGACCGGAAGAACTCCAGGAACCGGTCCAAATGCGGATAGCGGTAATCGGCGATAAGACTGGCCTGGAACAATTCGTTCTGGCCCAGGTAGATCACCGCCAGGTCGGGATGGTATGAGAGAGACTGGGGCGCCAGTTGCCTCACATCCCGGCTGTTCATGCCTTTCATGCCCAGGTTGATCACTTCAAGGTTTTCCAGCCCCGGCCGCTGCCGGAGCGCGAACTCCAGCATTTTGGGAAAGCTGCTCCGCGGACAATAGGGGATGCCCATCGTGCTGCTCTCCCCATAGGCAAAAATGCGGAAAACACCCGCCGGCTTTTCTTTTAAAAACTCCGGACGGTTCGCGCCCACCCGGTATTGAACCCAGGTGCGGCCTTGGGCGTCCGTCCTTTCCGCGAACAGGTTGAGCGGAGGCGCGACTAGAATCCGGAGCAACCCCTCCAAGCCCAGGAAGAAGGCCAGGGTGATGATCAGGACAAAGATAAAATGTTTGAAAAAAATCCGCGAGCGTCGGCTCATTTTAATAGCATATCACCGCAGGGGCGAAGAGCCAAGAGCGGCAGGCGAAAAGCGAATAGGGAATTCAGGAATTCTCAAACCCCCGACCACCTCATCAGCAGGCGAACGGGAGCACCCATACTTCGGTCGTCGCGGGAAGATTATCTTTGCGGATCAAAACCTCGCTCGTGTCCAGCTTTTTGACCTTGGGGAACAGGGCGAGAAAGGCCTCGGCCGGCTGGATCGGGAAGTCAACCTTGTTGGTCTTGTAGTGCATGGGGATGACAATTTTCGGAGCGAGCTTGGCCACCGTGGCCGCGGCCTGTTTGGCGTCAATGGTGAAAAAGCCCCCGACCGGGATCAGAAGCACATCAACCTTGCCCATCTTTTTCACTTGGCCGTCATCCAGAACATGGCCCAGATCGCCCAGGTGCGCGACCCGCACCCCGTCCACCTCGAAGCAGAAAACCGTATTCTTGCCGCGCTCGGAACCTTGATTCGAGTCGTGGAAAACCGGGATGGCCTCGAAAGAGACGCCTTTAACATTTTGGGAGCTCTTGACCACCACCGGCTTGCCCTTGAGGCCGGAGACATAATTGTGGTCCGCATGCTCGTGCGTAACGATCACGGCGTCAGCCTGGTCCGGGATCGGATCGTATTTGATGCCGCCGCCAAACCCGCCCGGCTCATAGGGATCGGTGATGATGATGACGCCGCTGGTCGAGGTGATGGTGAAGCTGGCATGTCCGTTCCATTTAATCTTCATCGCGTCCTCCTGATCGTTGAAGGTTTCGGTTGGATCCCCTATTTATCCTTTTTCTGAGGGTATTGAATCTTGGCCACCTTGGCCTTGGCGTTTTTGAAATCCTTGGAATCCCATTTCAATTTATCGGTCGGGCCCAGTTCCTTGATCAAGTCGTGAATGTGCGTCTCGCGGTCGCCCGGGTCCGGGTGCGTGCTCATGAACACCTCGAGGTCGCTCATGTCACCCTGCTTTTTATGCAGCCGGTCGAAGAAATTTTTCATCCCCTCCGGATGATAGCCGGCCTTATAGACCATGCACGCGCCCAGGTCGTCCGCCTCGGTCTCGTCCTTGCGGCTGTAGGAAAGGAACATGCCGGTCTCCGCGGCATTGACGGCCATTTGCGCAATCGAGGGATCAACCCCCACCCCGGCCAGGCCCACGCCCACCACCGCGCCGGCCACGCCCACGGCGAGCTGCTTGCTCATCTGCTCGGTGCCGTGCCGGGAGATGATGTGGCCCATTTCATGCCCGACCACCCCGGCCAGTTCGGCCTCGTTCTGGCAATAGTTGATCAGGCCGGTGAAAATAAAAACATGCCCGCCCGGGACCGCAAAGGCGTTTACCTGCCGGCTCTCGATCACATAGAAATGGTAGGAAAACTTGTTTTCCGGCGCGTGCTGCGCAAGCGTGGAGCCTATGCGCTTGACCATATTGTTCACCTGCTTGTCGTTATAGACCTTGCCCTTCTTCTGGTATTGGTCAAGCAGTTGCTGAGCAAAATCGTCCCCCATCTTCTTTTCCTCGTCAATGCTGTAGAGGTTGAACTGGCCCTTGTTGTAGCCATTGCTCGCGCAGCCAAGCGCCAGCAGCGACAGGCAAACCCAGCCTAAAATCATTCTTTTTCTTTTCATGGTCCTTATTATATACATTCCCCACTCGCGAGGTCAACCCCGCCAAGTTGCGGACGGGTTTGCTTAAACATTTTTGCGGTCATAGAATGGTGAAAAAGCGAGGAGGGCATGATGACAAGGAAGTCTTGGCAGATTATGGTTGGGCTGATCGTTTTGCTTCTAGGCGGGATTGCGCTTTGCAAGACCGGGGCCTTGGAGGACCCGCTGTTAAAAGCGGACTTCAGTTCGGAGACCGGGGCCGGCGCGACTAATGCCGTGACCGGGCTGGGCAACGGCCGCCTGACCGTCGGGATCAGCCCGTGGTCGGAGCTGATTTATTTCCGCTGGCCCACGCCCTCTTTCCATGACCATCTGCGCTACCTGACCGTTGCCAAAGGCCCGATCATGTCCTACTGGCCGCGCGACATGCGCTACGGCGATGACGCTCCCAGCCTGGACTGGCGGCGCTATGGCCGGCCCTATGAAAAATATCCGGGCCTGGGCGCTCGGGGCGGGATCTATTTAAAGAACAAGGCGCTCTCATGGTTCGGGGATGAAAGCTGGACCAGTGCGCGCGCGTATGAGCCGGAATGGGGCCCGGTGCTGTGCACGGCCTTGAGCCGGAAGGAAGCGCAGATCAAGGTCTGCCAGTGGGTGGATTGGGACGAGGATGTGCTGGTGCAGGATTTCCGGATTGACTCGGACACGGCGCAGAAATTTTTCTATTACGGCACCTTTGACCCCTATGACCAATACGACTCTTACAGCGGCTATCTGGACACGACCAAGGCCGGATTCGCAACCGTGTATTTGCCGGATTCGGGCATCATCCTTTATTTCCTGCCTAAACAAAAAGACCAAACCCGCATTGCAGGGCATCTTGGCGAGAAATTAACGCCGGAAGCGATTGATAAGCTGTATCCGGAAGGCGGAGAATTCGTGGCCCTGGGATTTCTTAACAAACCGGACGGGTTCCAGGTCGGCGCGGACCGCAAGGGCAGGTCGGCGCCGGCAAAGGCGCCCCTGGCCGCGAGCGAAGACGCGAAGAAAGGCAAGCTGAGCGGTTCGAGCTATTTCCTGGGCCAATCCGATTCGGGACTGGAGAAAACCGTTTCGGCAAAAGACAACCGGGTGACGGTATTCATATCCGCGGGAGCGAGCGCGGCGGCCGCGGTTGCGCTGATCGAGCGGGCGCGGGCGCAAGGGGTTGAGGCATTGCGGACCCGGGCGGTGGCGGCCTGGAAGCCGATGGCGGACAAGGTGGCGTTGCCGGAGTCGGCCTCTCCGGTCGAGCAGCGGGTTGCGCGGCGCTCGATCCTGAACCTGTTCATGGGCCGCGACAAGCAGAGCGGGGCGATCATCGCCTCGCCCAGCCACCAGCCCAATTACCATTCGGACTGGCCGCGCGACGGCTCGTTCTACGACCTGGCCCTGGACCTGGCCGGGTTCTCCGACATGGTCACCGCGCACCTGGATTTTTACCGCAGGTTCCAGCGCAAGGAAAAATCCGATTTCGGCATCGCCTGGATCACCGGGCTTAAGCCGCTCTTTTATTCGCCCCGCGGGCATTGGTGGTCGAACATGGCCACCGACGGCACTCCGGGCGACATGAAAATACTGCCCATCGAAATTGACGAGACCTCGCTTTTGCTCTGGGACTTGTGGCGGCACGAGAAGTTTGTGCCCGAGTCCGAGCGCAAGGCGTATGAGCAAAAATATCTGGAGATGCTCACGCTGGCCGCGGACGCGGTGATGCCTTATGTGGACGAGAAAAAAGGCTGGACCAAAAAGGTGTTTGAGGATGACAATGCCCCGCCCACGGCCACGCTCCACGGGGCCTCGAGCGTGCTCGCGGGATTGAGCGCGGCCGCGGACGCGGGGGCGAGATGGGGCGCGGACCCGGCTCAGGTGGAAAAATGGAAACGCGCCGCGGTTGCGCTGCGCGCGGGGATTTTGAAAAGGATCGAGGATGACCGGACCCTGGACCGGGGAGGCTGGCGCGGTCTGCAATGGACCCTGTTCCCGGCGCCGGTTTTCGAGAGCTATGCGGATCCGGCCGCGGACAAGCTGATCCAGCGCTTGAGCAAGGCGGTTACGGCGGAAGCCGGAAAGGAGCGGCCGGGCTTTGCCTATTTGGGCGAGAAGATTTTCATCCTGCGCCTTGCCACCCTGGGCCGGCCGGAGTATCAGCCGGTGATTGCCAACGCGGTCAAGGTCTTGGCCAACGAGGCGCCCATGCCCGGGACCGATTGTTTCGGAGAGGTTACCATCTGGATCGAGATGCCGGGGCAGGGCCGGGTCGCCCAGCAGCGCACCAGTATTCCGCATCTCTGGACCGGGGTGACCAGTTATTTGGCGGTGGAAGCGCTTTATCAGCCGGAGAAATTCTTGGATCAAATCCCGCCGGTTCCCAAATGATGCCCTATGGGGTCAAGTCTTAAGGGCCTGTTGCCCAAATAACCGTTATGATTGTTCAAGTTTGCCGGGCTTGGATTTGCAGGATTTTGGCTCCCGCAAGACCGAATCGGCCCAATGCCGCCTTTAGCAGGTTGTTGAAAAAGTCGAATTGTTGAATCCTTTTTCATCAAATTGCGTCTTAACATAAATTTGATTTAGAAG
>CAIUDS010000598.1 GCA_903897985.1 uncultured delta proteobacterium | reverse complement strand
GGACGGGGCGGTTTCCGATCGAGGAGCGACGGCTACTATGGCGCCGCCGAATGCATACAGCACCGGCCCAGTCCCGTTTATCTCGGTTTTTTCTTTTTGGTCGGAGTTTATTTGTCCTGCAAATACAAAGAGACCCGCCGCGGACTCTTGGCCATGGCGGTCGTGGGGATGGTCTGCCTGATCTTCATGATCAACCCCTGGCCGCTCAAGAACCTCGGCGCCATCGGCTTCGTCGCGGTGGACGCCCGCTATAAGCTGACGCCGCCTTTCCAGTTCTGGATGCTGATCGCGGCTTGCGCCGGGATTTCCCGATTTTTCCAGGCCGATTTGGACCGGGCGCAAATTCACGCGGTCAGGAATTTTGTCCTGGCCTTTGTCGTCTTCACCGCGCTCTTGATCGCCGCGGGTTTGGTCGTGCATAAAATGCGGCCCGGGACCGGCAGCTTTCCAATCTTGTTGCTGACGCCATACCGCTTAATATTTATCGGCATGGGGATCCTGGTTGTGCTGGTCCTGAGCCGAGAGCGGTTTAAGCCTTCGGTGATGGCGGCGCTGGCCCTGCTTTTCCTGTCCGACCTCCTGCCCGTGGCCTGGGCGGAGCGGCCGTATAAGCCGCCCGCGGACTTCGAGAACCAATCTACGAGCGCGGATTTTTTCTACCGGCTGGACCCGACCGGCCGGGTGAAGTATGGCTTGCTCTACTCCACGCTGATCCCGACCACTCTGCTCACCCCGTTTGAAGCCACCCTGATCAAATACTACAACCTCGTCAAAGGCCCGGAATATCTCTACAGCTTCCAGCGGCTCGGGCTGAAGTGGACCCGGCCTTTGCTGCTCGAGTCCGCGGACGGGCAGTCCAACCTCGGCATCGGCAATCTGAACCAAAAGACCAAGCCCCTGCTCGACCTGCTCGGCGTCAAATATATCCTGGCCGTGGCCCCGACCTTCTGGGGAATCAATCCCTGCCCGCTCGATCCCGATGGCCAGGGCAGGGCCATTCCGTTCCAACTGGCCCCGGGCCGAGAAAAAAGATTCCAGGCCAACTTCTTCCCCGCCGACCGGATCGCATTCGCCGCGACCCTGCCCCCGGGCGACACGGAAGCATTTCCGCTCAAGGTTTATCTTTCCCTTGCCGGCGCCAAAACCGAAATCATCTTGGAGCCGACGCCCGCGGCTTCGGTCTGGGAAGGCCGTCTCGAAGTCCCCGCGCCAACCGCCGGAGAAATCGTATTCAAGAACCCGGCGGGGGAAAATTACCGCCCCCTGAAAATCGCGGACGCGCGTCTGATCGGCAAGGGCCGGCCTTTCAGCCTGATCCATCGGGACGGGGTTTCCATTTACCAAAACTCGGGCGCCTGGCCCAAGTATTTTTTGACCGCGGATGAAAATGATCCTCCGGACCCGGGGCGACCTTTGCCGCGGCTGCTGGAATTCGGGAGCCAGGAAGTGAAACTGCGGGTTCACACGGATGCTCCGGCGCGGCTCGCGGTCATGGAGAGCTACTATCCCGGCTGGCGCGCGTTTGTGAACGGGCAAGAGCAGAAGATCAGTCTGGCGCACCGCGCCTTCCAATCGGTCCCGGTCCCGGCCGCGGAAAGCCAGGTGAGATTGGTTTACCAGCCCCGCGATTTCAAGATCGGGCTGTGGTTCTCGCTGGCGTCTTTCTTGTCCTTCATAATTTTCACAGCCATTTTTTTAATCAAGCCGGGAAATAAAGCATGGTCCTGAAAACCGCCGACATAATTGTTCTCGCCCTTTACTCCGCCCTCGTGCTCGGCCTGGGGTTCTATGTCTCGCGGGGCAAGCGGAGCGCGGAGGACTATTTTCTGGCTGGCAAGAAAATCCCGGGCTGGGCCCTCGGGCTTTCCATTTTGGGGACCTGCATTTCGAGCGTGACCTATGTGGCCTATCCGGGCATGGCTTTTGCCCGGGACTGGCAATACCTGGTGCAGGGACTCACACTTCCGCTCCTGATCGCCGCGGGCGTGCTCGCGGTGGCGCCCTTCTACCGCAAATACATCCGCATGTC
>CAIUDS010000597.1 GCA_903897985.1 uncultured delta proteobacterium | reverse complement strand
GAAGATGGAGGAATTAAAAGCTTACTTCCAGAACCGAAAGGATGTGGCCTTTGCTTTGCTCTATGGTTCCCAGGCCAAAGGCCGCGCGAATAAATTGTCCGATGTTGACCTGGCGGTGTATTTTTATCCGAAGACCCGTTTTCCGGTGGAATACGAGGAAAAGGTATATTATGAGGGCGAAGACGAGATCTGGGGGTACCTGGAGCGCCTGTTGAAGAAGGAAGTTGAGCTTCTGGTCTTGAACCGGGCCGCTTCCACCATTGCCGCGAGCGCGCTCCGGGGCCAGACGCTCGCGATCAATGACTGGGGCCTTTATCTGGATTTTATGCTGGTGGTGACGCGGGAAGCGGAGGACTTCATGGAATTGGTTATTAACGATTTCAGGGAGCGGGAAGGAATTGGAAAAAGAAGCTGAGTCAAGGCTGGTCAAGCACCTGGCCTTTTTGGAAAGCGAGTTGGAGGATTTTCCCCGTTTCAAGTCGCTTTCCTGGGAAAGCTACAATACGGATAGGGACCGGAGAAGGAATGTCGAAAGGTGGGTTGAGAACATAGTCAATTCCTCGGTGGACATCGCGAAGATTATTCTAAGAGCGGAAAATCAATCGCTCCCGGACACCTACCGCGAAATCCTGCTTTCCCTCGCGCTGGTTCCCGGCTTTGAACGGGAAAACCTCGAAAGCGTCGCCGAGAGGGTAAGGTTGAGAAATATCGTTACGCACCAATATCTCGACCTGAAATGGGAGGCGATCAAGAAGTTCATTCAGGAAACCGAGCCGCTTTATCAAAAGTTTCTTCAAGAAGCCAAAGATTATCTCAAGAAAAAGATTTAGGCGCGCCGAATTTGTCGCCCGGGCCCGGTTGATGGGTGGTGTATGATCCCTTGCTCTGGACAAACACTTGCCCTATGATATTTCTTCAATGAACCTTCCCGGACACGCGCTAAAGAATTTTGCGCTCTTGGCAATTTTCTTCCTGCTCAGCGCCGCGCGCGGCGAAGAATCCAGCACTACTGCAAAGGCCGATGAGGTCATGTTCGGCGTGGTTTTCACGCCGGAGGTCAATGGCCGGTCGCTCGAGTCCCAGATTCAGGACATGAAGGACTTGGGCGTTAACACCGCCAAGTTCTGGCTGGATTGGAACTGGATCGAGCCAAGACTGGCGGGGGACTTCCGCCTTGAGGATTTGAAAGCGCACCCGGAACTGATTGACGAATACGCCTTTCCGGAAAAACCCGGAAGCAGGTTTCGTGGCCTGCTTGACTATTCCAAAACCGACCGGCTGGCGCGGGATTTTAACGCGGCCGGCATCTCGCCGCTCCCGCTCATCGCGGACGCAATTGCGACCCCGCTCGCGCATGGGGAAAAAGTGGAGAGAATCTCCCCCGAGCCGGAAGGATCGTTTTGCTCCACCACCATTGCCGGCCAGGTAAATCAATACCGCGGGATCGGCCGCGAGCGATACCTCGCGCATATATATCTTCATGCCGCGGGCCTGGCGCGCAGATATTCGAGGCCGCCCATGCAAGTGGACTGGTGGAACACCGAGAATGAACTTAACTGGACCTACATCCATACCACCATCGCGGGATGGCGCTGCGGGAAAACTTGGACCGATCAGGAATTCCTGACCGACCTGCTCCGCGCGCTCCACGACGGGATCAAGGCCGGGAACCCGCAGGCTGCCACCACCATGAATGTCAACATCCACGACCCCGACTGGATTTCCGACCTCGCGCGCTGGGCGCCGGAGATGGACGCGCTCGGACTCGGGTCATATCCCAACTATATTTTCGCCTGGCCGCTGATGGACAGGCTTTTAACTCAAGCGGTGAGCCGGGCGGTTGCCCGTTCGCGGGGCAAGCCGGTTTTTGTGCTGGAGACCGGATACCCCTCCGGGCCGAAGGAACTGGGATGGAATGATAATTTGCAGGCACACTATATTTCAAAATCAGTCGCGGGAACCATCAAAAACGGCGGCCGGGCCTATATTTATTTCAAGCTGGACGATACGGACCTGGCAATTCCCCTAGGGAGTCTGCAAAAAGTTGAGAACCACTGGGGCTTGGTCAGGCTGGACGGCACGCGCAAGCCCGGCTTTTTTGCTTATCAAAAAGCGATTGCGAATTATAATAGTTCCGTTGTTCATGGGGGTAAGGATGAATAAGAATTTCAAGCGGGGTATGATCCTGGCCGGCTTGGTCGTTGCGGGTGCGCTCTTCTGCCAGAGCCTCGATGACCGCGAGAAGACCATCCGCATGCCG
>CAIUDS010000596.1 GCA_903897985.1 uncultured delta proteobacterium | reverse complement strand
CTCAAGGTTGAACTCCTGGCTCTGTTCCTGATCCTGGCGGCTTTTGCCGGACTCGGGTTCAACGCGTCCCGGCAGGAGTCGGTCACGGTTGACGAGTTCGAGCATCTGCCGACCGGACTCTCCACCCTCAAGACTCACGACTTTCGACTCGATCCCTACAACCTGCCGCTCACCCGGATGTTCGCGGCGCTGCCCCTGCTCGAGAGCGGGGCCAAGTTGTCCCTCAAGAGCGGATGGGAGGTGCGAGACTATTGGGCGGTGGCGCTCGAGTTCATGCAGGAAAACAAGCAATCCTATCAATCGCTGTTCCTGCGCGGCCGGGCCATGATCCTGCTGCTCGGGCTTTTGCTGGTGGCCATGACTTGGTGGTGGGGGCGGGCGCTTTACGGGCCCAGGAGCGGAATTTTCGCGGCAACGCTTACGGCCTTTTGCCCAAACATTATGGCGCATTCCGGGTTGGTCACCACCGACATCGGCGCCAGCCTGGCTTTCCTCGCAACCGGGTTTGGGTTCTGGCAATTCTGCCGGAAGCCGACTCTCGGCCGCGGGGCCGGCCTGGGATTGCTGCTCGGACTCGCCCTCGCCTGCAAGTTCACCTCGCTGCTCCTTTTTCCGATCATGGCCGGCTTGGGAGCGGCATATTTTTGGCGCGCGGGCAAGGGCCTAAATTGGAAATCCATGGGCAGGGGGGTCGCAGTTGCGCTGATCATTTCATGGATTGTGCTCAACAGCGCTTATTTGTGGAAAGGCGCCGGCACCCGCATTTCCCAATACCAGTTCCGGAGCCGGAAGTTTACCAACCTGGCCAAAATTCTGCCCGGACCGCTCCCGGTGCCGCTCCCGTATGACTATGTGCGCGGTTTCGACCTGCAGGCCGCGCAAAACCAAAGGGGCAACTGGTCCTATCTCCTGGGCGAGCTCTCACGCAAAGGCTGGAAATATTATTTCCTGGCGGCGATGGCGGTCAAAATGACCCTGGCTTCCCTCGCCTTGATCCTGGCCGCGCTCCTCGCCATGGTCTGGTTCGGAAAATCCTGGCGGGAGGAACTGTTCCTGCTCATCCCCGCGGCCGCCGTGATCGCCGCGATTTCCATGGCGGTGAATCTCGACTTCGGCATTAGATACATCCTCCCGGCCATCCCGTTCCTATATATTTTTGCCTCGCGCTTGGTCTCGCCCGGCGGGCTTGGCCCGGGCGCCGGCAAATGGCCCGGAATTTTGGCCTGGGGCCTGTTGGGTTCGCACCTGGTTTCCAATTTGCTCATCTATCCGCAGTATCTCGCTTATTTTAATTTTGCCGCGGGCGGTCCGGAAAAGGGCTACCAAATTATGGCCGATTCCAATATTGACTGGGGCCAGGACTTGATCCGGCTGAAAAAATATATGGACGCGGAAAAGCTTGATGACATTTGTTTGGCATATTTCGGCCGGGTGGACCCGGAAATTTATGGCATCAGATATCAATTGCCCTATCCGGGCGTGGATTGCCGTTTGCTCGCGATCAGCGTCAATTTTCTGGTCGGCCGGCCGT
>CAIUDS010000595.1 GCA_903897985.1 uncultured delta proteobacterium | reverse complement strand
CTCAACATCACACGATCATCAGGGGTCCAGCAGAAGCAAAAAAACAATTTTTTGCTTTTTGACAACAAGGCGTTTGACGGGATTGGAGTATCTTGAGTTCGGCGAGCGCAAGCGATTGAAATCTTTCAATTGTTCGCAGACCCTCCTCCGTCCCGCTTTAAGGCGAGACTACAAAGGGCAAGCAAGAGTGTCTGCGGCCCCTAGAAGATTGAGCGCAGCACGAATGGCGACTAAAGTCGCCCGCACAGAAAGGTATTCCATATTATTCAGGTCTCAGAAGCGGGAAGGGGATGACTTCGCGGATGGAGGCGGAGTCGGTGAGGAGCATGACCAGGCGGTCAATGCCGAGGCCCTGGCCGGCACAGGCCGGCATTCCGATTTCCAGACAGCGCACGAAGTCATCATCAATCGGGTGAGTCTCTTCGTCGCCTTTGGCCTTGGCTTTCGCCTGGTCCTCGAAGCGCCGGCGCTGGTCAGCCGGGTCGTTCAATTCGCTGAAGGCGTTGGCGACTTCCTTCCCGGCCACGATCAGCTCGAACCGGTCGGCGAGTTCCGGGTCGGCTTCATTTCTCCGGCTGAGCGGCGAGACCTCGATGGGGAACTGGGTGACAAAGGTCGGGTTCATGAGTTCGTGTTCCACCGTCTCTTCAAAAACCGCGGCGAGCGCTTTGCCCCAGCCGTCGGATTCGAACAGCTTGACGCCTTTTTGCCTGAGCCAGTTTTTGGTGGCGTCGCCCTTTCGGATTTCCTCCTTGGACATGTCCAATTTTTTCGCGACCGCGTCTTCCATCGTGATCCGGGCAAAGGGCGGGGTGAAATCGAGCTCGGCGCCCTGATAGGGGATTTTCAATTTGCCGAGGAGCTGGTTGAGCAGGAACGGGAAGAGTTCCTCGTTGAGCTTGATCAGGTCTTCGTAGTCGGCATAGGCCATGTAGAATTCGAGCATGGTGTATTCGGGGTTGTGCCAGGTGCTGATGCCCTCGTTGCGGAAACACCGGCCGATTTCATAGACCCGCTCGAAGCCGCCGACGACGAGGCGTTTGAGATGGAGTTCGGTGGCGATGCGGAGATAAAGGTTTATATCGAGCGCGTTGTGATGGGTTACAAAGGGTCGGGCGAGGGCGCCGCCGGGGACGGCCTGGAGGATGGGGGTTTCGAGTTCGAGGAACCCGCGGTCTTCGAGGAATTTTCGGATGAGGCTGATGGCGGCGGCGCGGACCTTGAAGATTTCCTTGGCCTTGGGGTTGGCGATCAGGTCCACATAGCGCTGGCGGTAGCGGGCCTCGACATCTTTGAGCCCGTGCCATTTTTCCGGGAGCGGCTGGATGGCCTTGGTGATGAGGGTGAAGTCCTTGGCGTAAATAGTGAGTTCATTGGTCTTGGTGCGGAAGGCCCGGCCCGCGGCGCCGATAAAGTCGCCCACATCGAGTTGTTTGAGCAGCCATTGTTTGTCCTCGCTCAGCTCGTTGCGGTTGAGGTAGGCCTGGATTTCGCCGGTGCGGTCGCGGAGTCCGAGGAAATTGGACTTGCCCATGAAATTGAGGCGGATGATTCTTCCGGCCACGGAGAATTCTTCCTCGATCTTTTCGATCTCTTCCTTGGCCAGGCTGTCCAGCCGGGTCCGAATTTCCGCGATCGAGTTCTTGGGCTTGAACTGGTTGAAATAGGGATCGAAGCCGCGCTCGCGGATTTTCTGTATTTTTTCATAACGCTGGGTTATGATTTCGGGCTTGTCTTCACTCACTTTTTTTCACTCGCCTCCTTCTTGAGATAAGCCAGGACAAACGGCACCAGTTCCCCGTCCAAAACCGCCTGGACATTGCCGGTCTCGGTCGCGGTGCGGTTGTCCTTAACCAGCTGGTAGGGCTG
>CAIUDS010000594.1 GCA_903897985.1 uncultured delta proteobacterium | reverse complement strand
TCTGCCCCGCCCCAGCCGATTGGCCCCCTGCCAATCATCCTCGGCTTTTTCAATCCATTCTTTGGTCTGGGGCTTCATAAAGAATTTTTCCTTTGGCCATGACCTGCGTGATGAACGAATCCCCCCATTTCAGACGCTGCCGGACCTGGGCCGGGGTGCGCACGATGATGTCGAGCGGGTAGTCATGCTCGACCGCTTTGCGGATGTCCGCCGCGGCCACCAGGGTGTTCTTGCGGGTGCTCATGATCACCATCAAATCAATGTCGCTGTCCTGGCCGGGCTTGCCGTAGGCATGGGAGCCGAACAGGATGATCTTTTCCGGCCGGAATGCCCGAAGGATCTGCGAGACCAGGTTCTTTATTTCATCGCGCTGTTTCATATAAAAACAAAATAGCCGGTTTGGGTAAAATTAGCAAGCTTATGCCTCGGCGATCTATTTTCTTTTTTCCTCAACCCTTAAATAATCCGCGACGAAATCTCCGAGCAGGTTGAAGGAGATGACCAGGATGAAGACGGCGAGGCCGGGGAAGACGGTGAGGTGGGGGGCGGTTCGGAGGAACGAGAGGCCGTGGGAAAGCATGGAGCCGAAAGAGGGGACGCTCTGCGTCCCGAGTCCGAGGAACGAGAGCGAGGCTTCGGCGAGGATGGCGCCGGCGATGCCGAAGCTGGCTTGCACGAGCACAGGTCCGGCGAGGTTGGGCACCAGGTGGCGGAAGATGATACGCAGCTTGCCGGCGCCGAGCGCGATTGCGGACTGGACATAGGCTTTTTCGCGCTCGACCAGGACCTGGCCGCGCACGAGCCTTGCGTAGCCGACCCATCCGAGCAGGGACAGCGCGAAGATGACATTGCCGAGTCCGGGCCCGAGCACCGCGGCGAGCGCAATGGCGAGGAGGATTCCGGGGAAGGCCATGAGCAGGTCAATCACGCGCATGATGGCGCTGTCAATCATGCCGCGGAAAATTCCGGAGAGCGCGCCGACCAGGAACCCGACACAAAGCGAGATCAGGACCACGCTGACGCCGACGAGCAGCGAGACCCGCGCGCCGAAGATCATGCGCGAGAGGATGTCGCGGCCGAGCTTGTCCTGCCCAAGCCAGTGCGCGCCGCTCGGGCCGGAAAGTCCGGCGCAGAGGTCCTGCGTGTCCGGCGAATAGGGCGCGAGCCCGGGCGCGAACAGCGCGGCAAACACGAACAGGGAGACGATGACGAGCAGGACGAGAAGGAGCGGCTTGCGTTTCATCGCTCCCTCCAGAGCCGGACCCGCGCGTCAACCACTGCGTAGGCGATGTCCACCAAGAGGTTGACCAAGAGGTAAGTTGCGGCGATCACGAGCACGCAGGCCTGCACCAGCGGGAAGTCGCGCGAGAAAATGGCGTTGATGAGCAGCCGTCCGATGCCGGGCCAGGCGAACACGGTCTCGGTGATGAAGGCGCCGGAGAGAAGCGCGCCGAACTGGAGGCCGATGACGGTGAGGATGGGGATGAGGGCGTTGCGGAGCGCGTGCTTGAGGATGACGCGCGCCTCGCCGAAACCCTTTGCGCGGGCGGTTTCGAGGTAGGGCGCGGAAAGGACTTCGAGCATGGAGGCTCGGCACATGCGACTGAGGAACCCGGACATGGCCAGACCGAGGGTGAGGCCGGGAAGGATCAAATGGGAGAGGCCGCCTTTACCCGAGACCGGGAGCCATCCGAGCAGGAGCGAGAAGAGGATGATGAGCAAAGGCCCGAGCCAGAAGTTCGGGACCGAGACCCCGAGCAGGCTGAAGACGCGGGCAAAAAAATCGAGCCAGGTGTTTTTCTTGAGCGCGGAGAGGATCCCGATCGGGAGCGCGATCAGGATGGCGACGATCATGGCGAAGCAGGCGAGCTCGACGGTGGCGAGGAGTTTCGGCGCGATTACCGTGAACACCGGCTGCTTGAAAAAGATCGAAGTCATCCGGCCCGAGAACAGATCGGCGAAAAAGAGGATGAGCTGGCGATAGAGCGGGAGATCGAGATGGAGCTGGTGGCGGAGCGATAGGATTTGGGCGGACTGGGCGCTCTCGCCGAGCATCAGGAGCACCGGGTCGCCGGGGGTGAGATGGATGAAAAAGAATACCACCAGACTCACCCCGAACATCACCGGGAAAAACCAGAGCAGGCGGTTGAGGAGGTATGACCTCATGGCCGCCACCTTGCCTTTGCCAACCCGGTCCACTCGCCGCCCGGGCCGAGCGCAAAACCTTCGAGCCGTTGGTCCGAAACCGAAAGATCGTTCGTGTACCAGAGGCTGACATAGGGGAGGTCATGGCTGACAGTTTTCTGGACCTGCGCGTAAAGGGCCTTGCGCTCATCGCGACTCATGCTTGCGCGGGCCTGATCCAGAATTTGGTCCAGCGCGGGATTGCTATAACGGCCCCGGTTCGCGCCCTTGGGCGGCACGCTCGCGGAGTGAAAAATGTTGTAATAAATATCCGGCTCGACCACGCCGACCCAGGTCAGGGTGTAAATCGAGAAATTGCCGGCCTGGATGTCGGAGAAGAGCGTGCCGAATTCAAGCGACCGGACCTCAACCTCGATCCCGACTTTGCCCAGCTCGTCCGCAATGGCCTGCGCGATCCAGAGCCGCTGCTGATTCTGGGAGGTCTTGTAGAGCAACTTGAAACGGGGCCGGGGACCGTCTCCATCCGGGTCGGGCAAGCCCGTCTGGTCCAGCATTTTTTTCGCAAGCGCGGGGTCATAATCATACATGGTGACATCCGGCTCGAAGGCCCAGTGCCTCGGGGAGAGGAGCGAGTCGGCCTTGAGCGCTGAGCCCTGGAGCAGGCAGCCGATCAACTGGTCGCGGTTAATCGCATGGGCGATGGCTTCGCGCACGCGCAAGTCCTTGAGGATGGGGTCGCGGAAGTTGAACCCGAGGTAGGTGTAACTAATGCCGGGCTGCTCTGTGAGCCTGAGCTCGGGATTCTTTTTCAGCCGCGGCAGTTCATCCGCGGGAATCGGGTTCTGCAAAATCTGGATCTCCCCTTTTTCCAAACTCAGCAATCGAGTGGTGTCCTCCGGGATGATCCGGAACTCAATCCGCTGAAAATAAGGTTTCGCTCCGGCGTAAAAAGGATTGGGCTTCAGCGCCACGCGATTCCCAGGCTCGAAAGCTTCCACTTGATACGGCCCGGCGCCAATCAGTTCGCTCACCTCGAGCGGCGAGGATTTTGTCGCAAGCTCTGCAGGCAGAATTCCCAGATTGAGCATGACCAAGATCGGCGCGAACGGTTCCTTCAGCTTGAGCTTGAGCGTGAGCGGGTCAAGGATCTCGATCCCCTCGATCCGGTCGCCCAGTTCGCTGTAAGGCGAATTGAGTTCGGGGAGCCTGAGACTTTCAAGCGTGGCTTTGACATCGGAGGACACGAGTGTCTTTCCGTTCGCGAACTTGATCCCCGGCTTGAGCTTGAAAATGAAGGTGCGGTCGTCGGCCTGCTCATATTCGGCAACCAGGTTCGGTCTTGGCTCCAAGTTGTCTCCGATCTCGAACAGGCCCGGGAATACCAGCGGGAGCATCTGCACGGCGTAAGCGTCCCGCGCCAGCCTGGGGTCAAGCGTGCTCGGGCTCGCCTCGATCCCGGCCGTGATTTCAAAAGGCCTGGGTGCGAGCCGCTCGCGGGAGCAGGCCGCCAACACCGGCAGTACGATCATCAGCAAGAAGTTTCGGATTCCCGCTTTGCACATTAGCATCTATCTTACCAGCTATTTGCCAAGGCTGAAAAAGGTCTTTGGTTTTTGCGCGGCCATAGTCAAAATGATATAATCCAATCAAGAGGGTGACCATGATGGGATTAGGCTTCATAATTCTCTTAGTGCTCTGCGTTCTAGTAACAACGGTGTCTTTTCCGATTTTCTATGCGATTTTCTGGGCCATTTATAAGTATTTTCTTAAGGTGAAAAAATCTTTTTGGGTGAAAGCTTTCTGGTCCTTAGGCTTTTCGATTTTTATGCCCATTTTGCTGGCCTTTATGATCGAGGCGACCGCTGCTTATTGTAATGGTTTTTGCCAGTTGTTGCTGATGGCAACTCTTACCCCCTTGATCCTCCTAATGATAATTGCATTAATACTTGCCCTCGGTTTCTGGATCAAAAAGATTCGGTTTGGCCATCAATCCTGAAATCCAAAGGCGCTCCGACGCGGAGCGTGAACAATCAAATTTCCACTACTCCAGCCCCAAATCGGGAGGAAGGATCTTTTCCAGTTCCGCGATCAGAATGGGCAAATCTTCCTGGGCGGTTTTCCAAAGGATTTTCAGATCAACGACATCATAGCCGTGGATGATTTTATTCCTCATGCCAATGATGTCCGGCCAGGGTATTCCAGGAGATTGCCGGCGGGTCTCCTTGGTGACCCTGGACGCGGCCTCTCCAATTATCTCGACGAGATGCATAAGCGCGAGCTGGAAAGTCCTGTCGTTGGATAAATCTTCCCAGGTTTTGCCCTCCAGCAGGCTCCGGGCTTCCCGCGCGTGATCGAGCATATGCCGAAGCCGGACCTGGTCGCTATGCCGACTCATACTGGACCTGGGCCTCGCTCAGGACCTGGCTCTTGAAGTATTTGCTCAAGCTGTCCGGGGTGTTGAGATCAACTTTCCGGCCCAGCAATTCCGAGAGTTCCCGCTCCATCCCACAGAACCGGATCAGGCCCGGGATGTGATCGGGATCGAACTCGACCAAAACATCCACATCGCTTTTGGGCTTGAAATCCTCGCGCAGCACCGATCCGAACAAGGACAGCTTGCGGATATGATGCTTCCGGCAAAACTTCTCGAGCCGGCCTTTGGGAATGCCCTTGTGCCTTTCTCGGATTTGACCACTCATTGAGTTTATTATAGGCGTATTTGTCTGCGCTTCAAAACTTGGCTGGACAACCGCCTCTACCGGTGCCGGTTTCAGTTTTCGCCCGGCTGTGCTAAATTTAGATGGGCAGTATAAGGAGACGGGGCAGTAAAAATGCGCGAAAAAATCTTGAGGGCGGTGGCGCGGTTCATTCTCCGGTTCCATCGCTGGATCCTGGTGGCGGGGCTGATCGTCAGCGTGTTCATGGGTTATTGCTATTCCAAGCTGGACCTGCATCTCAATTTCGTGGACCTGCTCGACAAGAACGAGCCGGAAGTGAAAAACTACGACTACGCCGCGCAGAATTTTGGCACTCTGGCGTTCCTGTTCCTGGTCCTGGAAACCGACAACCTCGAGGCCGGAAAGGAATACGCCCGGCAGCTCGAGCCCATGCTCACGAAACATCCGGAATTCGTGAAGCGGGTTTATTTCCAGCACGATGTCCCGCTGATCACCAACCACCTATTCTATTTCCTGCCCGAAAAGGACCTGAACGAGGCCGCGAAATTTCTGGAGGAAAACAAGGACCAGGTGAAGGAGCTCTGGAAAGACCCGGGACTGAACCGCACGCTCGGTTTGATTGACCACAGCCTCTATCAGGTGCTCTCGCGGGGCGAACTGCCCGAGCAGACCGAGGGGCTCAACTTGGGCAAGATATTCCAAACCCAGGACGACCTGTTCGACTTCCTGGAAAAAACCGTTAAGGATGGGCCGCAGGATTTCAAGGTGTTCCAGAGCAAAGCCCTGGCCGGCCTGACCGGGTCGCGCTTCGGGGATATCCCCTTCGACCTTTCCGATCCGTTCATGCTTTCCAAGGACAAAAAGCATTTGCTGGTCCTGATCGCGCCGCCTCGGCCGGCCAACGATTTTGTTTACGCGACCGACCTGGTCAACACGGTCAAGGCGGAGATGGCTTCGCTGGACCAGAAGATCCCGGGCGTGCGCCACTATTTGACCGGCAACGCCGCGATCATGCGCGACGACAACATCATCGTTCGGCAGGACATGATCCGCACCACTTTGATCTCCTACAC
>CAIUDS010000593.1 GCA_903897985.1 uncultured delta proteobacterium | reverse complement strand
CCCGGGCACTAGTCACGGCCTGCTGGGCCGGCCTGCTCGGCCTGTTCATGGGCATCCCGTTCCCGGCCGGGATCCAAAGGCTCGAGCAAGAGTGGCCGGGTTTGATCCCCTGGGCCTGGGCCATCAATATTTCCGCGTCGGTGGTCAGCTCGATCCTGGCGGTGATGCTGGCCATGGGTTTGGGGTTCAACCTGGTATCGCTGGTCGCCTGCGCCTGCTATTTGCTCGCCGCGGCGTCTTTTCCGCTGCTCAAGAAAAGCTGAACCGGAACCCTTAAATGGCGAAAAAATTTTCTTACCACAGAGGACACAGAGGGAACAGAGAATTCATAATTTGAGATCTATTCCATCTTTCGCTTTGCACAGATGTAAAGAATGCTTTGCTCATTCATGGCACCTGCAAACGCTTTCCGATCTCGTCCAAAATGATCCTGTAATAATTGTATAGATTTACATAGGTTTCCTGACAGTAAAGGTCGGCTCGAATCCCTTCTGAAATCTCCGGATAGTGAATGGATCTTTCAGCCCCTTTACCTTGATGCTCTTCTAAAAAACATCTAAATTCCTTTAATCCAGAATAATGCGTTATTGTATCTCTCCATGTTTTTAAGGTTTTAATCCATTGGTTATATTGAGATTCGAAAAATTCCGACAACCCAGTCTCGCCATTTTGTCGCAGCTCATCAACCACTTCTTTTTTTGCGCTATCAAATTTTATCAAACAAGGCATTACTTCACGAATCGCCTGAATGGCAAGATCCACATTGCTCTTAACCTGAAATAGAAAAGATTCGGTTTCATAAACGAGAATAGGGTTCCATGTTTCTCGATCAACTCCCAACAATTCAGAAGGGCGCTTTTCAAATTCTTCCACTTGATGATTTATCTCCTTGAGCAAGGCAAGTAGGTGAAATCTTGCTGCATACATTTTTTGCTTACAATCATACAGTTTTGTTTCCAAGGGCTTTTTTCTTGCCCGCCCAGCGCTTGAAATAATTCCGTTGAAAAGAGACTCTATGTCGTTATCCAAATCCTGAATATTTACCACTTGCATTTGGGGGACACCATGCACTTGCAGCCCGCCCGCTATATTAACAATTTGATCTGCTGGGATAGTTTTCCAAGATTTGCCATCGTTTGATACTCTCCAACCAGCTTCTTGCCCTGGACTAAGGCTGAGTGGAATAGAAATATGCGTATATTCCTTGTCCTTTTTCTTTCTAATTTTCTTAACCATTTATTCAACCGCCCGGAAGCGTAGTCATTTTTTGAGATTGAATTTTGATAATACATTTTTTAACATTTTTATTGAGGAGTCAACTTACTGAATACGCCGAGGAATTTCAAGCCCGCTGCCGTGAATCCCGAACGGCTTATATTTCTCAGTTCCCTCCGTGCCCTCTGTGTTAAAAACTGAAATGCTATTTGCGCGATTGCGACCGGAGGAAAGGAAAAGCGTCGCAATCCAATTCCTGCCCTATTTGTCCTGCTTCAGCAGTTTCCTGCGTTTCTTGAGGTAAAGCTGCTTTTTGATGGAGCCGGCATAATCCAAAAGCAGCCGGCCGTGGATATGATCTATCTCGTGCTGGATGGCCCGGGCCAGCAGGCCCTCGGCCGTGAATTCCACCTCTTCGCCCTTGAGGTTTTTGGCGCGCACCTTGATCTTGGTCGGCCGCTCCACGAACTGCTTGAATTCCGGGACCGAGAGACATCCCTCCTCGATCTCGTCCATGCCCTCTTCCTCGAGGATCTCGGGATTGATCAGGACCAGGAGGTTCTTGGGTTTGTCCGGCGCGCTGACATCAATCACGATCACCTGCCGGGTCACGGCCACCTGGTTCGCGGCCAGGCCCACCCCGGGCGCGCCATACATGGTCTCGGCCATATCCTGCGCCAGCTTCTCCAGGTCCGAAGTGTAGCCCTTGACCTTTTCCGCGACCTTGCGCAGGACCGGATTAGGGACTTTCACGATCTCCAGTTTCGCCATTGCTAATAATTTAGTCTCCGTCGGATAAAAAGCAAACCCTGCCCCGGACCAATCGGGCGGCCGATTTATAAAAACCGGAATTCGGGATAGATTAGGGAGCATGGTCGAGCAGCGGAAAAATCAGGTGGCGGACATGTTCAACCGGATCGCGGGGATTTACGATCTGGGGAACCACCTGCTCAGCCTGGGTCTGGACTTCGGCTGGAGAAAAAGGCTCGCGCGGGAACTCGCCAAAGGGGGGCCTGCGGCCCTGCTGGACCTGGCCTGCGGCACCGGGGACTTGGCCTTGGCGATCAAGAAACAAATTCCCGGCGCGGTCATCACCGGCATAGACCTGGCCCCGGCCATGCTGGAAATCTTCAAGTCCAAGCTCAAGCGCCTGCGCTTGGGCGATTCCATTTCGGTTTTGCCCGCGGATATCGAGCTGATGCCTTTTGCGGACCAAAGCTTTGACGCGGCGAGCGTGGCGTTCGGGGTCCGGAACCTGGAGCACCGGGCAAAGGGATTGACGGAAATTTTCCGGGTGCTCAAGCCGGGCGGGGTGTTCGCGGCCCTGGAATTCTCCATGCCCGAACAGGGATTTTTCGCGGCGCTCTACCGGTTCTATCTGGGCTCGATCCTGCCCTTGATCGGCCGGGCTCTCGGCGGCAAGAACGCCTATTTTTACCTGCGCGACACCATCCGGGAATTCCCCGCGCCCGCGGAATTCTGCAAGGAACTGGAGACAACCGGTTTCGCGCTGAAAACGGCGAATCCCTTGAGCGGGGGAACGGTCTGGCTATACCTGGCGGAGCGGCCGAAAAATTCGGGATGATTTTCTTGACAGGAGGTCAAGCTTTCGGCTAGAGTGGGTGAAGAAAATTCTTAAGGAGGACAAGATGGCGGACAATATGGAAAAAATATCGGCAAAGGAATTTTTCACCAAACTGGTGCCCACGCTTTTCGCGGAGGGAGCGAATAAGGTTGACGCTTCGGGCCTGGCGGGCACGGAATTCACGCTTCAGTTCAATGTGGTGGGATCGGGGGGCGGCAATTTCGGGTTGAAGATCAAGGACGGCAACAAGCTGGAGGTGGTCGAGGGCGGGCTGCCCAAGGCCAATATTTTGATCGAGCTTTCCGAATCGGACTGGCGGGAGGCGATCACTGGGATGGTCCCGGGCATGATGGACCAGCTGATGAACCCGAACCAGGTCGGGAGCCGGGACAAACTGGACAGCGCCAAAACCTTGAACGGGGTTTTCGGGCTGGAGCTTACCCGGTCGGGCAAACCGAACTACAAGGTCAAGATGGTTTTCAACGGCGCCGGCTCGCCCGCGGCCAATTTGAAAATGGACATGGACGACTATTTCAAGATGGTGCGGAAAGAGGTTGACGGCCCAAGCCTGTTCATGGGCGGCAAGATGAGCTTTGAAGGCGATATGACTTTCCTCATGCAACTGCAGGGGTTTATGAGCTGACCAAGACATTACAAATTACAAATTACAAATTACAGATTACAGATGGCGGCGGTCAGACTTTGCTGCGGACCCCGGGCTTGAGATAGAAGATGGAGACCTCGGCGAGTTTTTCATTTTTCAAATTGGAAAGGGCCTTGCGATAGACCTCCATTTGCTTCCGGTATTTCTCATTGTTCTCCGCGACCTGGTCCGGCTTGATCCGGTCCGTCTTCAAATCCACCAGGCGCAGGCCGTCCTTTGACCTCAGGACCAGGTCCATTTTCCCGCGCCAGAGTTTGCCCCCATCCTCGATCAGGAACGGCACTTCCTGGAAAGAGGGCAGGGCGGTCAGGTCTTTTTGAAGATCGCTCTCCCAGAAATTTTTCAGCAACTGTTCAAGCTCCGGCAGGGCATCCATCAAATCATTTTCCCGGGCCAATCTTTTTGCCAGCGCAAGCGCGATTTCCAATTTTTCCTTTCCGGCCAGTTCCACCACCCGGTGCGCCACCACGCCGATCGCCATCGCCCGCTCTCGCGGTTCCCGGTCCTCCGCCTTGAACTCCTCAAAGCCCTCCTCCCGGCTCGGCGCTTTGATCTCCATAAATTCCTTCGCCCGCGCGATTTTTTCGCGGTGCTCAATTTCAAATCCGGCGATGTCGGTCTCAAGCCGGCTTTTAGAAGGCTTCAAGCGGCCGAACTCGAGGAGGAGCGAGACCGGCCTGGTCTCGGATTCGGACCCGATGGTTTCCGGGTCCAGCCGCATGATCAGTTCCGAAGCGGGATGATTTTGCTCGCCCGGGGCCGGCATGCCGAGTCCGATAATTTGGAGATATTTTGCTTTGCCATCGTCGGACAGATTGCGATGGTCGGTAAGGAACAGGTATTGCTCGGCCCGGGTGCAGGCCACATAGAACTGCCTCAGCCTTTCGCATTCCCGGTGGATTTTCTCCCGCTCGGCCAGCTCGTCAAAATCAGGCGTCTGGAAATCCCCCATCCTGATCCCGATCCTTTTATTTCTCCAGTCCTTGACCAGGCTTAGGCCCGGCGTGATCGGCTGCCCGCAGAGGTTGATGATAAAGACCAGCGGGAATTCCAGGCCTTTGCTTTTATGGAAAGTGAGGAAAGAGACTTTGTCCCCGGCATCCTGCGCAACCATCTCCGGCCAGGTCTGGTCCTTGTCCTCGGTCAACTCCAGCCAGCGGATGAAATCGTGGAGCCCGAAATTCATTTCGCTCTCAAAGCCCCTGGCCGCGGCTTTGATCCGTTCCAGGTTGAGCAGGGCCTGGCTGAACTGGTTGTCCAGCCGTCTGACCTTCCGGATCCCGCTCCGCTCGATGATCTCCTCGAGCAGGGAATAGATGGAACGGCGGTCGCGCGTTTGATACATCTCATTGAGGAACCGGAAAGCTTTTTGGAGGGAGGGGATTTTCAAGGAGGATGGATCGGCCCCGAGCCATTCCCAGCTCCCGCCGGTTTTCTTGTATTCAAACAACTCGTCATCACTGACCGCGAAAAAGAGCGAACGGAGCGCGGAGACCAGCGCCAGACTGTCCAGGGGATTGGCTAGGCATTTAAGCGTTGAAATCAGCCCCGCGATTTCCTCCCGAAAAGGGAAATCCTTGCTGGCCTCGATTTCAAAGGGAATCCCGCGGGAGCGGAATTCCTGCTGGAGATTATCCGCGCTGGAGTGGGTGGGGAAAAGAATCGCAAAATCGCGGTAGCTGACCGGGCGGTGAGTTTTTTCGCTCTTGTCGTAAATTTTGAATTCGGTTTTCACCAGATTACCGATCAGGCCGGCAAGGGCTTGCGCCTCCAATTTCCTGATTTCATCGGTATTCAATAGTTCCCCGGTCCGGTTCTGCAATTCCAGGATCACCACCGGACTCGTGAGCGGAGGCTTAAGCTCGGGGCTTTCCGCGGCCGCGACCAGTTTCTGGTAGGCAGGTTGGAACCCGGGGCCGTGCTTTTGACTCATCTCGTCAAACCGCGGCTGAAAAGTGAGATTGACCCAGGCGAGGATCTTTTTCTGGGAACGACGGTTCTCTTGCAGGACCGGCATCTTGCCGGGGTTGTTGCGGATCACGGTCTGTTTGGCCTGCTCATAGATCAGCAGGTCCGCGCGCCGGAAGTGATATATGGACTGCTTGGGGTCTCCGACCAGGACCAGCTTCCCCGGCTCCAGTTCCACCCGGTCCCATTGGCTCTCTTTCCCGTCGAGCTTTTCGGAAAGAAAAAACGCCACTTCCACCTGCACCGGATCGGTGTCCTGGAACTCGTCAACCAGAAGATGCCGGTATCGATTTTTGAAATATCGTCTGGCCTCGGGATTGTCCTTGACCAGGTCCCGGGCGGCCAGGAGCAGGTCCATGAAATCCAGGACTTCTTGATTCTTCTTCTCCCGGTCGAGAACCTGGAAAAAATTATGGAGATACCCAAAGAGCCGGACCAGGATTTTGGAGCGCGCTTGCTGGAAGAGCTCCAGGGATTTTTCCTTGAGCTCGTTTTTCCGCTGGTTCTTAGGGATGTCCTTCCAATCGGCTTTTTGCAATTTCCCGAGATCAATCTGGCAAAACACCCGTTCCTTTTTCGCCGGGTCATTCCCGCATTCATCCAGCAGCCTGACCATCAATTCCAAAGTCTCCACCAGGGCGGTCGCGCCGATCAGGTCTTTGACCTCGGCCGAGAATTCCCGGATTTGCCGCTCGGCTGTTGCCAGGTCCACTTTGGCGGCCTCCTGTTCCAATCCCGGGAGGGCGCTCACGAACAGGTCGCGGTCCTGATAAAGTTCCCGGGCTTTATCCTTGACCTGCTCGAGGGCGAACCCGGCCAGCCAGACCGCGCGCTGGAAACCGGGGTCAAGCGTGGAGATGTTTTCCAGCCATTTTTCCCACTCCCTTTCAAACAGGAGCGCCGATTCGGAATCGTCCATCACCTCGAACGCGGGGGAAAGCCCGGCGTCCACCGGCCTTAACTTGAGCAGACGGCCGCAAAAGGAGTGAATGGTCGAGATTTCCGCCTGTTCGAATTCAGCGAGCGCGGTTTCCAGTTTCTCCGCCTTTGCGGTTTCCCCCTCGCCGAGCCGCTGACTCAATTGTTCTTCGAGGCGCTGCCGGAGTCTGATCCGCATCTGGGCCGCGGCTTTTTCGGTAAAGGTGATCACGGCCAGTTTGCGCATTTCAAAATCGCGGGCCTGCTCGATCAGGAACAGGACGCGTTCGAGCAGGTTGTGGGTCTTGCCGGTCCCGGCGCTGGCCTCAACCAGGAAGTTTGCGTCAATGCGCTCGATCCAGTCAGCGCTTGGCCTTTTTTCCATCTTTTTCCACCTTGAAATCCGGCGAGTCTTGTTTCAACAGACCGATATGCTTCTTGATTAAATCATTCCGGCGCTTGCGGTCAAAGGAGGCGGTGGCGCCGAAACATGCCGAAGCATAATCGCACCAGGCGCAATTGTTGTGGCTCTCGCCCACCTTGACCGGAGAGAAAAACCCGCGGCCCATGCTTTCGCGCATATACTTGATCACCCCGGCCAGCGCCTGCTTCAACTCCGCGAGGAATTCGCCCGAGACCGAGAGGACCTCGGGGTTCTTGATCCCGGCCGAACTCATCACCAAAAATTTGGACCGGATCCGGCTCGGGTCAACCCCCTGATAAATATTGGCCACGCTGACCAGATAGAGCGGGAGCTGAATGTGTTTGAGCCAGTCCTTTTTCAGACCCTCCCAGTCCCCCAGCTTGTAGTCCGTGGTCTCCACCTGTTGTTCCGAAGTCTCCACCCGGTCCATATAACCGGCGAGCGCAACCTCGGACCCGTCATCCAGATCGAGCCGCGCCCGGCGCGAATCAATCTTGACCTCGGTTTCCCATCGGTTGATCTCCGAGCCCGGCAGGAGGAACCGCTGCCAATGCGCCAGTCGCGCTTGCGCCTCGCCAAGTTCCAGGTCAACCATCAACCCGGTGGCCGGGGACTGCTCCAGTAAATATTCCCGGCCGTGTTTCTCGATGATCTCCGCCAGGGTCTCTAAATATTTGCGCTCGTCTTTCAGGTCCGCGGCGGTTTTCAATTGGGTGAACAAATTCTCCAGGACCCGGTGGAACAGGCTCCCCAACTCCTGTTTTTCAAAATCCCACTTGCGCGCGGGTTCCTCCAGTTTCTCCACCTCCAGGATTCTCGCCATCAAATACGAGAACGGGCAGTTGAACCAGCTCCTGAGGCGGTGGGGCGAATAGGACTCGGGAATGACGCTGCGCGAATGGGTTTGGAAAAATTCGCCGCCGATCAATCCGGTGAACGGCCCCAGCTCCGTCCCGATCCAGCGCTCGGACGCGAGTTCGAGGAGTCTTTTGATCGAGGGGTCTTTGAGCAAGTAGGCTCTTTCCGCCGGATCCCGCTCCTGTTCCAGCCGCATCTGCTCGTAGTCCTGCGGGCTGACCGCATACTCTTTGGCGGGAGGAATCAAATCGCTCAAATCCACCCAGCGGATAAAATCCCTTTTGCCTTTCAGGCGGCTGAGTTTGTCGTACTCCACGGGAAAGGGCAGGATTTGTTTCAGGGCATGGTAGAGCAGGTAGCTGGCGGGTTTTTCCCGGTTGTCGGAAAGATCGAGCCAGGGCGCGGTCAGGACCAGGAATTCATCCGCCTGACAGCAGGCGAGGTAAAACAGGAGTCTTTCTTCGCGGGCCAGTTTTTGCTTGATGGCCAGGTAGGCCGGCGCCCCGGCGGTCCGGTTGATCCAGTCCCGGTCATCATCAGCCATCAGCGGGTTTTCCCCGATCTTGAGCGGGAAGCTACCTTCGCAAAGACCCGGGATAATCACGGCCCGGAACCGCGCGCCGCGCGCGGCCATCAACTCGCTCACGCAAACCCCGCCTTGCCGGAATGTCCCCTTCCGGACTGTTCCCCGGGCCAGGCCGTCCTGGACCATCCGGCAGAATGCCGCGAAGTCCGCCGCTACTCCAACTTGATCCAACTCCCTGATTTCGGCCAGGACCGCTTCCAGCCCTTCCCGCAGTTGATCTTCCCGGTCAAAATCCAGGTCAATGTATTTGTCGCAGAGTTCCCGGCAAGCATCGGCAAAATCCCGGTATTTCTTTTTGCCCCGCAAGCTTTCCAAATCCGCGAACAGGACCTCCGTAATCTCCATAAGTTTGGCCGCGACCGAGATTTTCCTCTCGAGTGCTTGCTTCCGCCGGTCCGCCGCATCATCGTCCCGGTCATGCTCCGGTCCGTGGCTTTCTACCTGAGGAGCGGCTTTTTTAAGGTTTTCGAGGTAGCCTGCGAGCCGGGTGGGCCACTCCTCGGCGCCCTTCACCACCAGCGCCTCCCTACTGACGATATCAAACATTCCGGCCAGGCTCGGAGAGAAAGCATGCAAGCCATCCGGTTTCAGACAATGTCCGGAGAGGAATGAGATCACCGCCGGCCGGGCATATCCCTCGGCCGCGATCCTGAGCAGGTTGAGCAGGGCGCGGATCGAAGAAAAATCCACGAGCGGCTTGCCCGAGGCCAGGTAATACGGGATCCCGTAAATCTTGAATGACTCTTCCAATGCCCGGAGATAGCCGTGGTCGCGCAATAGCACCCCGATCTCGTCAAACCGGAGGCCTTCTCTCCCGATCAGCCGCATGAGCTCCCGACAGATTTCCAGAACTTCCCGGTCAATACCCGGCGCGAAAATCACGGAAACCGTCCGGTCTTCCTTTAAATCGGCCCGCTGGTTCACGGACAAGGACTTTTGCAGACGTGAGAGATCGGCAGGTTCAGGGCCGGAATTTTGCGCCTCGGCCTTTAGCCCCAGTTCTCGGCCGTAGAAATCGAAAACATCCTCTGAATAGGCCGAGAAAAAGCGGTTCTTCTCCGGCTGGACCATGAAAGCTCTGATGGCGGCGGTTTGAGCAAGAGCCCGGAGCATTTGTTTCTGGATGGCGGTGAAGTCGTAGAACCCGTAGACCAAGATCGAGCGGGCGCCGAAAACTTTTTCAAACTGTTCTGCGCGTTCGAGGGCGTCCGCGAATTCATCGAAATCCATGCCCAGGTCCTGAAATCGCCGGTCCAGCTCGCTGAAAATCGAGAAGAGCGAGGGCAGTTTTTGCGAGCGGCCGGAGCCCAGGGCTTGTTTCACTTTTTCCCGGCGCGGGCCGGTGACCAGGCCGTCTTTGAGGTCTCGGTATTCGGACAGGATGATCTTTGGCAGGCCCGGGCTCGTCTTTATTTTGTTGAAATAGTCATGCTCCGGGATCCCGGCCAGCACATCCCCGGCGACCGCCAACTGGAGCAGATGCCCGGCCCGGCCCTGGAGTTCCGGATAGGGCGGGGTCAGGCTCAACGCTTCCGCCAAGTCGGGAAACACCAGGAATCGAATATTGATCCCGAGACCCTTCCGGTTGAGCGCGGGATAAAGCGCGAACTCCAGATGGCGCGCGAGGAGTCGGGAGCCGACCAGGACCACGGCGGGTTGCAACGGATCCGGGGCCTTGTCCTGCTCAAGCTCCCGGATCAAGGCCTGCTCCAGTAGGCGCCAGGAATCTGAAATTAACAGCCGGCCTTTGCTATGGTTCATCGCCGGCTATTATATCACAGGTTAGTGACAGAAGCGGTCATTCTGCTTCGCTAAAGCTACGCAGAACAAAGCCAGGGTCGCCCCATTACAGATTACAGATGGGAGGTTTATTTCGAGCCCGGCCCGGAAAGGATCTGCATGATGCGCTTGATTTTCTCGTCGGCCTCGCGCAGGCGCTTACTGCAGGTCTGGGCGAAGAAGCGGTAGATCTTGGCGGCCATAGGCTCGCTGGCTTTGAGGACCAGGTCGAAATCCTGCTTGGACATGGTGAGGGCGGAGAGTTTGCCGCGGGCGCGCGCGCTGGCCGAGCGGGGCTGTTGTTCGATCAGGCTCATCTCCCCGAAGAAATCCCCGGTCTTGAGCGTGGCCAGAACCTCCTCGCGGGTGTCGCCGATCTTCTTGAAAATCTCGACCTCGCCTTTGAGGATAATATAAAGCTTGTCGCCGGCGTCGCCCTCGTTGAAAATCATTTTGCCGTCCTCGATTTTTTCCTTGATCAGCAGTTCCGCGATTTCTCCCAGTTCGAGCAGTTCCAACTCATGGAACAGGGGGATGGCGCTCAACATTTCGAGGTCCTCCCGTTTCTTCTTGTTGGTGGTCAGAGGTTTACGCTCTTCCCCGTAAAGCGCATCGAGCAGCTCCCGTTTGATCTTTTCCTTTTCCTCCGAGGCCAGCGGCTTCCCGGTCCGGCGCACCCAACCGAGGAACCGCAAATATTCATGGGTCCGGTCTTCTTTTTCTTTTTCCTCGAAAAACCGGATCAGCAGGGTGCGGTCGGCCAGGCTAAAGGGGTCAAAGATGATGCCCATGCCCGGCTCGAGCGCGCCCGGTTTGTTCGAGGGCGGATTGATCCGGACCACCTCGCCGGAAGTCTCGATCTTGCGCTCCAGCCGCGCGTCGTCAAAGATGAACTTGAGCTCGGTCCCGGTCGGAAAGGGCTGGTCAGTTTTAAGATAGACCCGCTCCTTGTCCAACTCCAGGATATAGCGCGGATATGCCCGGGGCTCGGTTTCCCCCTGCTTTAAAACCTTGAGCGGAATCCCGAGATCTTCCCCCCGATATTCTTTCTTGGTCTTTACCTCTTCCTCACTCAAATTCGCTCCCCTTTAGCTTGGGTTAATTTTTTCGATTATATCACATAATTCAACCGCTTGTCCATTCCATTATATCAAATAATTGAATTTTTTGAATTGGTCGCTAAAATAGCTGGATAAGCGGGTGGGTGAAGATGAGAGAACCGGCAAAAGCGGAACACGCTTGGGGGCCTGATTCGGTGGGATTGGTTGAAACCAAGTACTACACTTATGCCCGGCCGCCGGAGGAGATGGTCCTGGAAAGCGGCGAGAAGTTCGGACCCATCACGCTCGCCTACGAGACCTATGGCCGGCTCAACCCCGGCAAATCCAACGCGATCCTGATCGAGCACGCGCTTTCCGGCGACGCCCATGTGGCCGGATACAACAGCCCGGATGAACCAAAGCCCGGCTGGTGGGATTTCATGGTGGGTCCGGGCAAGCCCTTTGACACCAACAAATATTTCGTGATCTGCTCCAATGTGATCGGCGGATGCAAGGGGTCCACCGGGCCCAGCTCGAACGACCCCAAGACCGCAAAGCCCTACGGCCTGGACTTCCCGGTGGTGACCGTGGGCGACTGGGTCGAGGCTCAGGCCCGCCTGCTCGACCATCT
>CAIUDS010000592.1 GCA_903897985.1 uncultured delta proteobacterium | reverse complement strand
CTGTGCGGGAGACTTTAGTCTCCTTCTCGCGCTCTCATGCTCTCACTCTCTCACGCTCCTAAAATCTCATATGCTCGATAAACTTGTCCATGAATTCCCGGTCCGCGTAAAGCTCGATATGTTCGGCTCTCTGCGCCAGCTCCCGGGCGAATACAAACGCCTCCGGCTCCAGCATCATCCCGCAGCCCATGCCCGCGGCATTGGCAAAAGCTTTGACCCGCTCCGGCCTCATCGCCGGCGCGATCCCCAACTCAAGCGCGTCCTTTACCTCAATCCGCGCCCCGAACGACCCGGTTAAAACCAACTCGTCCAAGTCACCCGCCTTAAGTTTAAGCTTGCCGAGCAGGGTTTCAAACGCGGCCCGGATCGCGGCCTTGGCCTTCTGGACCTCGCGGATATCGGCTTGAGCCAGGAACACCTTGTTGGTCAGGAATATTTTATCCGGCGTGAGCCTTCCGCTCGGATCGAGTTTGCTTTCGCTTCTCAAAAGGTTGACCAGACTCAAGAGGCCGGACCCGGCGATGCCTTTGGGCTCGCCGCCCCCGATCACCTTGAATTCCAAATCCCCATGCTTGTCCCTTGCCGCCGCGGTCACCGCGCCCGCGCCGGCCCGCATCCCGCACTCGATGTTCACGCCCTCGAACGCCGGACCCGCGGCCGTGCTCGCCACCAGGATACGCTTCCCGTCCGTCACCATCACCTCGCCGTTGGTGCCCAGGTCCGCCGCGGCCAGGGCTTTTCCCCGCGCGCCGAACCCGAGATACAAGAGACACGCCAAGGCATCCGACCCGACAAATCCGCCGATCAGGCGCGGCATCCAGATCTCCAACTCATTGCCAAACCACCGCGAATTGAACATCCGCTCATTTTTTTCCGAAGGCTGGAACGGCAGCCGGGACAAACTATCAACCGGCAGACCCAGCAAAAGATGATGCATGGCGCTGTTCCCCACCACCACCGCCCGTTCAATCTCGCAAAGCTGTTTTTCCAAAAAACCCAAACCTGTAACCGCTTCCTCAATGCTCGCCACGGCCAGCCGCTTCAGCTCCCGGCTCTTGCCCGCCGCGGCAGACTCCATCCGGCTGATCACCTCGGCCCCGTAAATGGCCTGCTGGTTCAACACCGCATGGCCCTTGTGAATGATCCCGTCCTTGAGCGTGACCAGGAACGCCGCCACCGTGGTGGTGCCCAGGTCAACCGCAATCCCGAACGGGCCTTTCAATTTCGAGACCGCATAGGCCCCCGTGAAAATCTTGTCCGTGACCACGGCCTCCGAGGGCAGGGTGATTTCGGCGTCGCCCCGGACCCGGGCCTGGCAAGACAGCCGGATTCCGGCCTGCAAATATTTTTCCGCGAGCAGTTTGCGCTCGGATGGCGAGAGCCGGCTCAATTTCCCCTCGGCCTTGACCCGGCACTTCCCGCAGATCCCCCGCCCGGCGCACGGATGCTCCACAAAAAACCCCGCCGCCTGGATGACCTCCGCCACCAGGGCGCCTTTTTTTCCCTTGACCTCGATGACCTTCGCGCCGCACTTTATTTTTATCTTCACCATTCGCCTCATCGTTTTAAAGCCTAATAAATTTAGCGCAAAGCTTCCCCTAAGGCAAAGCCGGGACCGGGTCCCTGGGGGTTCCTCGCTGCGCTGCTTGCCCTTTGCCGTGCACCGTGAACCGTTCACCGTGCACCCGAAATTGAGCCGGACTTGACAATTGGCAAACTCCGGTCTAGAATAAGCTATCCGAATTGGAACTGTTCTTATATAGTAATTGTGCTCGACAAACCCGCCCTTTGATCGAGAAGGGGTCATTAGACCTAAACCAAGCCGAACATTACTCGGAAGAAGAATTACAGGCGAAATTCCGATAATTCCGACCACATTGTTCGAGGAAACAAGGAGAGAAAATGAATATTTATGTAGGGAACCTGTCTTACGATGTGACCGATGAATCGTTGCGCGAGGCCTTTGGGGCCTACGGCGAAGTGGAATCAGTCAATGTCATCAAAGACAAGTACAGCGGAAAGTCCAAGGGCTTCGGCTTCGTCGAAATGAAAGACGACCAGAAGGCCCAGGCCGCGATTGACGGCCTGAACTCGAAAGACCTGCTCGGGCGCGCCCTCAAGGTCAGCCAGGCCAAACCCCGCACGGAAAATCGCGACCGCGGCGGCGGCGGATTTGGCGGCGGCGACGGCGGCGGTGGCGGCGGCGGCCGGCGCTGGTAAGAACCAGCCCAACCGAACTTTAACAGCCCCTTCCGATCAATTCGGAAGGGGCTGTTTTTTTACGATCGCCGTGGTCTTCAGATATTTTTGCCCAAAACTGAAAGTCCTTCCCGCAAAAGCGCATAAAGCTCGAACCCGCTCTGGACTTTCGCCAGGCTGGAAAATAAGTATCTCGGGCGGAAATAAAAGGCGCGCACGGCTTTTTGCTTGAGTTTTAGCAGCTCCGGCCCGCCCAGGCTCCGCGTGCGCAGCCCGGCAAAGCTCCCGGCCTGGTCCATCTCTTCCTTCGAGGCCAGGCCCTCTCCCAGAATTTTTTGCCGCAGTCCGGTCAGGCTCCTCGGTACCGCCAAATTGTAAGACACAAAATCCGGCCCGAGTTCGCGCACGAAATTCATGGTCGCCCGGATGCTTTCCGCGGTGTCCTCCGGCAAACCGATGATCACCGTAGTCACCACCCGCAGGCCCGCCGCCTTGATCCTCCCGATGCCTTCCTTCACCTGCTCCCGGCTGTAGCCTTTCGAGTATTCCGTCAGGATGTCCTCCGCCGCGCTCTCCAGGCCCGCGATCACCGTGTGGCAGCCGCTTTCCTTGAGCGCTCTCCAGAAGTCATCCCCGCCCTGATCCGGCCGCACAAACGCCGTGAACGAGTTTCCGTATTTCTTGAATAGCGCCATCATTTTCCGGCCATGCTCCGGCACCGCGCCAAAGCTCTGGTCGGCCAAAAACAATTCCCTGATCCCAAGCCATTTGAGATAGTCCAACTCTTCCTCGACTTCGTCAGCGCTGCGCCGCCGGTACCCAAGCGCGGCCATCACGCAGAACTTGCAGCGATAGGGGCAGCCGAAGTCGGTGAGGAAAGTCGCAAACCGGCGGCGCCGGGCGAACGAGAAAAAATAGGCGGGATACTGGAACAACTCCTGCCGCGCCCGGCCCACGGAATATTCCGGCTCTTTGCCGAGGGGGAACGATTTGATTCCGGCTCCGGTCCGCGCGACCAGTCCTTCCGGTTCCTTTTCATCATATATATATTGCAGGAGGCCCCGGCTCACGAACCGGAGCAGGATGCCCTCGATAAAATCATGCTGCCCCAGCCACTGCTCGGGCTGTTCGAGGACCGGCTCTCCGCTCAGGAAAATTTTTAGGGCCGGGAGCGCGGCCTTGAGCGAGCGGTAGAATTCGAGATCGTCATGGAGGAAAACCGCGGAGATCAAGCCCAGCACCAGGTCGGGATGGAAAACCTTGAGCCGGTCCAGGCATTGCTTGAGGGAAGCTCCTGCGGCCACCGCGTCCATCACGATCAGCTCGTGGTCTTTTGCGAGCAGGCCGCTCTGCATGAGCAGGTCCGCGGGCGCGAACAGGTAGGTGCTTTTGGAAGTCTTGGAGCAGTAGTAATCTCTTATCAGCCTCTGCCGGGCCGGCGGGTTCACGAGCGCGATTTTCATTTTCCGTTCCCGAGGATTTCCTTCACCGCGAGCAGCGCCTCTTCCGGACTGATCCCGGCCACGCAGTCCGGGACCTTGCGGATGCAGCGCACGGTCTTGGCGTTATAGACGGTGATGCAGGGCGAGCAGTCAATGTTATGGTATAGGACCTTGTGGCCCTGCCCGAGCGGTCCGAACAGCGCCGGGGTCTCGGGTCCGAAGAAGCTCACGGATTTAGTCCGCATCAGTTCGGCGATATGGAGCGGCCCGGAATCGTTGGTGATCAGGAGCTTGGCCCCGCGGATCAATTCCATGAATTCGTCCAGCTGGAGCAGCCCGGCCAGGTTCGCGCACAGTTCCGGATTTTTAAGGCCCTTGCGCAGGTCCTCCACGAACCCCCGCTCGTCCGGCGCGCCGATCAGGGCGAGCTTGCCATGGCCTTCCTTGAGCATCATCTCGATCAGCTTCTGAAAATGTCCGACCGGCCAGCGCCGCTCGAGCGCGATAGTGGAGGCGTTGGGGTTGATCAGGATCAACCGGTCGGATTCGCTGAACCCGGACTCGCCGAGCTTCTTGAGCAGACGCGCTTTGGCCTCGCGGTTTTCCGGGAGCGTGAAGTCGAAGGAGAAGGGGAAATCCTTGCCGGCGAGCTTGCGGACCAGGTTGAGGAAATTTTTCGCGGCGTGCCAGTAAGGGTTGAAGGGCACACGCACATTGTGGAGTTCTCCCCTCCAGACATCCCAGGAATGGAACCCGACCCGCTTCGGGGCGCCGGAAAAATAGGCGCAGAGCGCGGAGAAGCGGGTGAGGTATTCGAGGTCTATCACGGCCTGGGGCTTAAAGGCGCGGAGCCGGGCGAAAAAGGAAATGATGCGGAAGAAAACCAGGAGCGGGTTTGAGGGCAGTTCCAGATAAATCTGGCGGTCGGAAATCTTGAGCCTTTCGGCGAACTCGCGGTTGGTGGCGATGGTTGCGAAAGCGATCACCGCGTTCGGATAGGCCTCGCGCAGCGCCTTGAAGGCCGGGAGCGCCAGCACCATGCTGCCCATGCCCCAGAACTTGATCACCAGGATCCGCTCGAGCTTTTCCGGCACCTGCTCCCGCCGCAACCGGGCGAGTTGCCGCGCCAGCCAGCAGGCCGGCAGGCCCAGCCAGCGGTCAATCCATTTCATGGTCGAGATGTTCATTGCTGCATCCACCCCGAGAATTCCCGAGACAGCGACCTCAAATTGCGGATGCCCCCGAGCCGCCAGGCCACTTTCCAGAAATTGACCAGCTTCCGGACCGAATAATAAAATTTGCGGTAGGCCTCCAGCCGGAGCTTGCTCAATTCCTCCGCGCTCAACTCCGGCGTGTTCAGGATGCAGAAATTCTGCTCGAACTTGCTCCAGTCATCCGTGGTGATCCATCCCGCTTTTTTCGCCTGCGCGTAAAGTTTCGAGCCCGGGAACGGGACCGCGCAATAAAACTGCGCGAAGTCCACCGGCTGATCCAGCGCGAACTTGATGGTCTCCTGCGCGCTCGCTTTGGTCTCGCCCGGAAACCCGAGCACGAAATGACCGGTCACCAAAAGTCCCGCTTCCTTTGCCCATCTCACCGCGTTCCTATTATCGCTCAGGCTCAGCTTCTTTCCCATCAGCTTGAGCATCTCTTCCGAGCCGCTCTCCAATCCATACCCGATCATCCAGCAGCCCGCCTGCTTCAATTTCTTGAGCAGTTCCAGATTAACCTGGTCCGGCCGGCTGTTGACCACGAACCGGATCTTCAGGCCCGAGGCCATGATGGCGTCGCAGACCGCCAGGGTCCAGTCCGGCTTCAAGGTGGAGGACTCCGCCCAGAACAGGAAATCCCGGATCCCGAACTTGTTGTGGACCCAGTCGAGTTCGCGCGCAATCTTGGCCGGACTTTTCACGCGGAGTTTGGTCCCGTAATAGGCGGCATCGGCGCAGAATTCGCACCCGAACGGGCAGCCGCGGCTGACCCGGCCATGAGGAACGGCGTGCCCAGCAGGGGCATCCGGTAAAGCTCGGGGTTGATCAGGTGCCAGGCCGGAAACGGGATCGCGTCCAACTCCAGCGGCGGCGGGCAGGGGTTGTTGTAAAAGAGCAGGCCCTCCTGGAAGCTCACCCCGGGCGCGTCTTTCCAGTCTTTGCGGTAGCGGATCAGGTTGGCCAGCGCGAGCGCAACCGACTCCGGCTCGCCCCGGATCACGCCGTCCAGCTCCCGGCAGCTCGAGATGGTTTCTTCCGGCAGCGCGGTCGGGTGGATGCCGATCACGAAAATCTTCGCGGAGGAAACATTTTTTTTCAGTTGGTTGACCGACTCCAGGTCAGACTTGATCGAGCCGGTCGCGGTGTTCACGATGATCAACTCCGGCCGGAACTCGCACGCCTCTTTCAAAAGATCGGCGAGGCAGATTTTCTCCACGATGCAGTCGCGGATCCTGCACTCGCATCCGTTCTGCTCGAGCATGGCCGCGGTGGTGGCCAGGCTGATCGGCGGCCACACCGCGCCCCAGGCGCTTTTCCGCTGCATGCACCTGCCCTCACGCACCATCTCCACCCCGTCCGCCGCGGGCGGGTTGATCAGGAACGCGCGCACGGTTTCCCCCGGAAAAGCTCCCGCGCCAGCCGCCACCAGAAAATATGCGCCTTCCGGAAAGTGGGCAGCTTGCTCAAGCCGGCTTTGCGCGCGTATTCGTGCACCGGGGCCTCGCCCACCTTGAAGCCGGCCTTGAGCGCCTTGATCACCATCTCGTGCTCGATGTCGAAATCATCCGCGCAAAGCTTGAGCGCGAGCCCGGTCTCGCGCCGGAGCGCGCGGAACCCGTGCAGACAATCGGTGACTTCGGTTTTAAACCAGCGGCTGATGATGATCGAGAGCAGATTGCCGCCCAGGTCGCGGACCAGGTGGTTGAAGTTCGGGTGGATGTCGTCTGACCCGCCCCGCCAGCGCGAGCCGATCACCAGGTCGAATTTTCCGCTTGAGATGGGCGCGATCAGCTTGGGGATTTCCGCCGGGTCGTGCGAGCCGTCGGCGTCGAGGAAAACCACAAGGTCGCCTTGAGCCTCGGCCAGCGCAACCTTGTAGCCGTCGCCCTTGCCGCGGCCGTGGTCAAGGAACACCCGGGCGCCGGCCTGCTCCGCAAGCTCGCGGGTCCGGTCCTGCGAGTGGCCGTCAACCACCAGCACTTCGTCGGCGAAATTTTTAGCCTTGCCCACAATCTCGGCGATGGTGTCCTGCTCGTCCTTGGCCAGGATCACCGCGGAAATTTTTATTCTCAACGCTTCAGCGTTCATACTTGAGCAAAACCTCCGGCGCAGGATTTTTCAGGCCGAGAAACCCGATCGGGTCGCCGGGAACCTCAAACCGGAAAAGCTCGCAAGCCGGACTCGGCTTAAAGCCGTCCAGCCAGTGCATTTTTAAGACCACCATTCCATTGGCCGGTTTCAACTCTCTGAGTTCAATTGTATCATAATCCGCCTTCAGCTCCCCGCTCCCGGCCAGGAACCAGTTGGAGGGGTTCGCGATTTCAAAAACCTCGACCTGTCCGAAGGTTCCGGCTTTTTTGGCGGGCGGGAATTTATTCAGGCGTGCTTTGGCCGAATCGCTCCAGGCCGCGGCCCAGCGGATATTGTAAAGCGCGAGCTTTTTCTCGAGCTCGCGGTCGGAGTAATCCCGGATCGGCCGGTTTAAGAACAGGCCATCATGGAAGCTCGCATAATGGTGCTTGATGAAGGCGTTGGGCAACGGGCCGCCGATCAGGTACCGGGGCAAAAACGCGGGCAAAATTCCCACAAACCGGCTCGGGCCGTAAGGCAAAAGCCGGTCCTGCCATTTATTGATGTCTTCCATCATGATCCGGCCGCTTGCATCCGTGTGGTCCCGAAGCCAGCCTTCAAGCTGCATGACATTGGCCGACCAGACGCTCGTGAGCGGCGCCACCACATAAAAGAGCCGGAAGCTGGGCACGAACTGCAAGGCCAAAAGCAAAAGACCGAATCCCAGGGGCAGGGCCTTGGCCAAAACCCGGCCGGAAAATCTTTCGAATAATTTGGCCAGGCCGAGCCCGGCCGCGGGAGTGAGCAGGAAGAACAGCGCGGTCAGGTAGCGGTAGGGCTGGACATTGCGCAGAAGCGCCGAGAAAGACCCGAAATAAACCAGAACGAAAAACACCGCGCCGGCCATAACCGTGAACCGGAAAAGGTCCTTGCGCGCAGGGTCCTTCCGCATCCGGAGCACGCCGTAAACGGCCGGGATCAGAATCGCAAGCCTCCCCAGCGGGACCCCGGGAAAGGAATACGGGACCAGGTCCAGAACGAATTTCCAGGGAAGGGTGTTCTGGAAAAAAGTGGTGTTGGGGTCTTCGATCTTGTTGGGCAGGAAATGGAAAAACGGGATGAGCCAGAAACTGTTGATCAGATACGCGAAGACCAGCGCGGCCAGTACCCCCAGCCAGACCCTTGCATTCATGCGCCGGAGAAAAATCAAAACCAGGATCGCGCCGGGCAGACCGATCAGCACCGCAAAGGTCTTGTGGAGCAGCACCGCGAATGTGATGCAAATTACAAAAACCAGGAAGCGCTTGCGCTCGCCGGATCGGAGGTAGCGGTAAAGGGCCGAGGCCGCGAGCAGGAAAAAATTCAATAAAAAGGCGCCGGCGATCATTCCCCAGTTGCCGAACAGGGCGTCCTCCCCGAGCCAGAAATAGGACACCCCCAGACCCGCGCCGATCAGGGAAGCGTTTTTTCCCAGACCGAAATTCCGGAGCGCGAAAAAGAACACCAGGGGCACGGAGAGGAAGGAGAGGAAGAAGCACCATTTGATCACCAAGCCGACGGGCAGGAACCTAAAAATGATGTTGGCGAGTTGGACCGGGAGCGAGGAATTGAAAATGAAGTCGAGCGGGTAGCCGGCCATGAAATAGGGGTCGAAGCCCCAGAGCCGGCGGGCTTCGGCGAAGAATTGACGGCCGGCAAAGCTCCAGTAATATTGCGAGCACCAGTCAATGTTGATGATGGGCGCGGCGCGGAAAAGTTCGGCCGGGGTCTTGAAGCAGAAGACCGTGCTGGCAAGCTGGAACAGGAGCAGACCCAGGAATCCGAGGATCAGCCCGAATTTGCGGTTGTGCTGGTCAGCCTCTTGCAATAGTTCAGTCCTCATCCGAAATAATGCTGCATCT
>CAIUDS010000591.1 GCA_903897985.1 uncultured delta proteobacterium | reverse complement strand
CCCCACCACGATCAGCATCACGCCCCCGAGAAACAAGGGCCGGGTCCCGATCGGGCCCTGACCCAGGAACCAGAGCACGGTGAGGTAAAGGAGGGCGCAGAACCCCAGGAAACCGGAGAGGATGCCGATCCCGCCGAACAGGTGCAGGGGCCGCCAGGAATATTGGGTTATGAAAATTATGGTCAGCAGATCGAAAAAGCCGCGCGGGATGCGCTCGAAACCATATTTGCTCCTGCCGAACTTCCGGGCATGGTGCTCGACCGCGAGCTCGGTCACCTGAAAGCCGCGGTGCGCGATCATCACCGGCAGGTACCGGTGCAGATCGCCGTGGAGCCGGACCCCCGCCAAGGCTTCCCGCCGCATGGCTTTGAAGCCGCAATTGAAATCGTGCAGCTTGACCCCCGAGACCGTCCGGACCACGCCGTTGAAGATTTTGGACAGGACCCGGCGGCCCAGCGGGTCCTGGCGGACCTTTTTCCAGCCCGAGACCAGGTCCGCTCCTTGCTCCAATTTTTCAATCATGCGCGGAATCTCTTTCGGGTCGTCCTGCAAATCCGCGTCAATGATGACGATGTAATCCCCGCGCGCCAGGTCAAATCCGCAAGAAAGCGCCGCGGATTTGCCGAAGTTGCGGCTGAACTCGGCCACCCGGACCCGGGAGTCTTGTTCATGAAGCCCGGCCAGGATTTTTCCGGAATCGTCATCGCTGCCGTCATTGACAAAGATCAGCTCGAAGCTCTTCCCCAGTTTCTCCAACTCTCCGCGCAAGAGCCGGTAAAGCTCCGCCAGCGATTCCTGCTCATTCTTGAGCGGGACCACCACGGAAATCTCCGGTCCGGCCGGTTTTTTGCTTTCCCCCATGCTCACTTCCTTCTATATAGATAATAATGCTCGATTTTGGTTTCCAGGTAATAATTCTGCGCCAAAAAATTTTTGAATTCAACAAATTCCAGCATCTGCTCATAAGAATCGCGAGGCTCGATCGTGCTGGTGTCCTTTTCCACCACCACGATATAAACCGGCGGCGCCGCCCCTAGTTCCCGCAGAAACTCTTTTTTTAACCGGGCCTGGTAAGTCTTTAATTTTTCCGAGCCGAATTGATAGGTGAGCGGGAGGTCATAGGTGAACTTGCCCGGCGCCGACCTTGAGGCCATGAAATTGATCCCGGGCTCGAGCCCGAAAACCAAAACCTTGTCTTCCGGCGCGGTTTGCTCCTTCAAATAGCGGGCCACCTTGTACTGCGCCGTCACCGAGATGTCCCCGAAGCCCCACTTGCCGTATTTCTCAAGGAAGTCGTCCTTGCTGATCTTTCCCAAATCATATAGCAGCTCGCGGCCGTATCTTCCGAAATCCGGCTTCAAGTTGGCGCCCATCAGGAACAGGACCGTAATCCAAACCGCGGCGCGCATGAGCCGGGCTGAGCCGGAAAATAATCGCGGCATGACCCGGCCGAGAAAAGCCCCGGCGAAGATGGAGCCGGGCAAAACCAGGACCATGAAATGGTAGGTGAAATATTTGTTCTGGACCAGGATGTTGAGAAACAGTCCCAGGCCGAACCAGAAGGCCGGCTTCCAGTTCGGGTCCTTTTCCTTGACCAGCCCCCACAGGCCGAGGACGGCGCCGGCAACCAGAAAGCCCTGGGCCATCGTCCAATCGGAAATTTTCCAGAGCATCAGCCCCAGCACCTTGAGCCCGCCCGAATAGTATTGGCCCCCATAGGCGGTCCCGAAAATAAAAACCTGCCGGACCATTTCGGAAAGCGCGCCCTGGGATTGAAGATAGCCGATCAGGGCGGCCGCCGGAATCAAGAAACCCGCGGCCAGCCCGGTCACCCCGAGCAGGCGCGCTTTTATTTTCAGCCGGTTTCCCAGCAGCAGGTACAGGCCGAGCAAGCCCGGCGCCAGCGCCACCGTGGGCTTGTAAAGCATGGCCCCGCATCCGCAAATTCCAGCCAACATGAACCAGAAATTGCGGAGCCGCTCTTTTCCCAAGCCGAGCGCGAAAAAATACAGGCACCAGGCCGAAGCGCCCAAAGCAAAGGTCTCCTTCTGCGCGTTCTGCCAGTAGCTGTTATAGACCACGGTGGAAAAAAGCCCGTAAATCGCGCTGCCCCAGAGGGCGGAGCGCCGGCCGAACAGGCGCGCGGCGGCAAGGTAAATCCCGATCAGGGTGAACAGCCGGAAGCAGAGGTCAAAAAGATTGACCGCCTCGGGCTTCAAGCCGAACAGCTTGAGCGCCAGCGCATAGGTCCAGAAAATGCCGGGCAGGTTGAAGTGATAAAGGTCCTTGTAGACGACCTTGCCCTGCAGAATCTGCCAGCCGAAATAAGCGGCCACGCCCTCATCCCGGCCGAGCGGGAGATGGATGGAAATCAAACTCAAACCCGCGACCAGGACCAGGATCAGCAAGAGCCAGAAAATTGTCCAACTAAGTTTCAAATTTCTCCAAAGTCAGGAGTCGGCAAGCGCTTTCCCAACCCCCAACTCCTAACCCCCAACCCCTAATTCTCATCCCTCCACCCGGAGCAGCCAACTGGTGGCTTCCTCCGGCGAGACCGGGTTGATGTAGAAGCCGCTCCCGTACTCAAAACCCGCAACCTGGGTCAGCCGGGGCATGATCTCGAGATGCCAGTGATAGTATTCCAGGTTCTCCTCGCCGAAGGGCGCCGAGTGCAGGATCAAATTGAAATGCGGGTGTTGCAGAACCTGATCCAGCTTCACCATGGTGGATTTCACGGCCTCGGCCAGAAGCCCCACCAATTCGTCGCTGCTCGGAGCAAACGCCGGCCGGTGCGCTTTCGGAACCACCCAGAGCTCGAACGGAAAGATCGGCGCCCACGGCGAAATCACCAGGAATTCCCGGTTCTCGAACACCAGCCGGTCGCGATCCTCCAATTCCTGGCGCACTATGTCGCAAAAAATGCAGCGCTCCTTGTATTGGTAATATTCCTTGGCGCCGCGCAATTCCTCGTTGATCTGCTTGGGCAAAATCGGCAGCGCGATCAATTGCGAATGGGGATGGTCCATCATGGCGCCCGCGGTGCGGCCGTAATTTTTGAAGATCAGCACATATTTGAGGCGCTGGTCTTTCCGCAGATCAATCATCCGCTCGCGGTAAGCCAGATAGATCTCAGTCAGGTTTTTCAACGATAACTGCGAGTAGGCCTGGCTGTGCTCCGGGCATTCCACGATGATCTCGTGCGCGCCCAGCCCGCTGATCTTGTCATAGGCGCCCACGCCCTCCCGCTCGAATTCGGTCTCCACCTTCAGGATCGGCTCGCGGTTCGGGATCACCCGCACCCGCCAGCCCGGGCCGTCCTTCAGACTGCCCGGCTCCCGGAACGCGAAGATTTCCTTCGGGGTCAGGGCCTCGTTGCCCGCGCAAAAGGGGCAGCGCTCGCCGCTCTCCGGGTAAGGCTCGGTGTGGAATCCCACAAACCGCTTGCGCCGTTCCGTGGCAATGATCACCCATCTCCCGTCAACCGGGTCTCGCCGGAATTCCGCCATCTCGTCTAAATTATAGCCGCTTTCCGCCCAATATGAAAATCAGCCCGCCCCCCATTATTTTACAACGGCTCGGGCTTGCGCGGCCGGATGGGCCGGCTGAGCCGCGGCCGGCCGAGGCGCGCGGCGGAAATAATTCTGCGCGATCCATTGCCGGTTGAGCGCGAGATGGACCAGGATCAGCGCAACCAGGAACACGCCATTATACGGGTGGGCAATGATGAAAAATGACCCGTCGACATCAATCCCCTTGGCCCAACCCAGCACGCCGGTCCCGGCCTGGAACAGGGCGCTGAGCAAAAGCAGCACATTCAAAATTCGTAACCACACGAATTTGTTCATTCTCATCCTCCTTCTCCGAGCTGTCGGCTCCGGTTGGGGCTTGTCCTCGCGCCCCGGGCTTACCTGGGCATCGCCTTGAACCGCTCGTCCACCGCTTTCCAGTTCACCAGGCTCCAGAAGGCGTCAATGAATTTGGCGCGCGCGTTCTTGTAATCGAGGTAGTAGGCGTGCTCGAACACATCGCAGACCAGCAGGAGGTGGAACATCGGAATGACATTGCAGTTGTGCTTTTCGATCTGCATGATCAGGGGCCGGTGGCTGGAATTGCAATAGGTGAGCGCGGCCCAGCCCGAGCCTTCCACGCTGGCCGCGGCCTTGGTGAATTCCTTCTTGAACCGCTCGAAGCCGCCGAACTCGTTCTTGATCGCCTCCGCGATCTCGCCGGCGGGCAGGTTGGCCGCGGCCTTGCCGTTGGGGGCCATATTTTCCCAGAACAGCGAGTGGAGCAAATGCCCGCCCACATTCCAGGAAAGCTCTTTCAGGATGGCTTTGACATCAATATCCTGATCTTCCTTCCGGGCCAGGTCCAGTTTTTCATAAATCGAGTTGGCCCCGTCCACATAGGCCTGGTGATGTTTCTGGTGGTGGATTTTCAGCTGTTCCTCTGAAATCTGGGGCGCCAGGTCGCCGTAGCCATAAGGAAGGCTGGGCAACTTGTAAAAACCTTTTTCCGTCATGATTATCCTCCTTTTTTCTTTTTAAGTTCCTTGACTTCTTTGATTCCCGGTTCCAATGCTCTTACCTGTTCCCGGTCCCGTTCCAGCAGTAAGGCATCCTTTAGCTGATTGGATTCACCAATTCCCGGCCAGGTTGCCCATTTTCTAAACCGACCGGCCGCCGGTTTCCCCTCCGCCGGCCGGACCGCTCCCTCAGGCAGAAAAAAAGCGCCCTGGGGTGAAGGGCGCTTTTTTAAAGAAGGGAGAAATTAAAAGGGTTATTTGTTCTGCTTGGTTAGATTCCAGGGGTTCAGAAAAAGTTCCCGGTTTGGCAAAAAAAATTCGGCGCGGGGAAAAGGCGCAAAAAAGGACACCGAACCCCTGGGGATGGGATTACATATTATTAACCGTTGACCGTGAACCCGATTTTAGCGCAAATCCCGGGCGATATTTTTAAGCTGGTCCTCGATCAGGGCCGACTCGGTCTCGCCGAACATGGTGTTATCGGCCTCGTAGCCGCCCTTTTTGAATTCCTCCGGCGTGGTGACATAAAGATAGTGGTCGTTCATCAGGCCGACATAGACCGGGTATTTGTAGCCGAACTCCGAGGCGTTTTTCCGGATGTCCTTGCCGATCACGCTGATGGCCTCGACCGGCGCGCCTAAAAAAATCAAATCGCCGAGCCTTAATCCGCTGAAGGGCATGTCCCGGAACCAGATCCGGGTGATCCAGAGCGGCAACTTCAGTCCGAATGCCTGCAAACCCTTATCCACCGGCCTCCGCTTGATCTCCATTTTCATGGGCTCGGTATTGATGGGCGAGGTTTTGGCCACCAAAGGCAGGGCCGCGTCGGCCACCCGCTTGCCGAACATTTCCATGGCATGGAAGTCGTCCGGAACATCCGCCTCGTCCGGGGCCTGGTCGCCCTGGGCGCCGTTGATGAAGGCCACCACCGCGCCCGGGTATTTGGCCTCGATTTCTTTTCGCATCACGCCCGGCCAGTCGGCGCTGAGCGCGGTATTGTTGGGCCCGAGGGTGGTGCCGTGGGTGGCGAAGTGGACAATGATGATGACCGGCGCGCCGGTCTCTTTATCGTCCGCGCGGATTACCGTAATCGTGTCCCCCGTGATCGGCTCGGTTTTGGGATCATACGGCTGGCTGAAGCGGCGGGTGTCGTAGTTGTAATAAGGGACCCGGCGGTTGCGGGTCAGGCCCGGCGCCTGGCCTTGGGCGATCCCGAGCGTTGCCGGCTTCAGCGAGGCGTTGGCATCCTTCACCGCCTTGACCATGCCGTCCGCGATGATGTCCACGATTTTTTGGCTGTAAGGCCCAAACCCGAGGTCCGCGATAATGATATTCTCGACCGCGCCCGGGGCCGCGTGGGTATGAGTGGCGCACACGAACAGGTTGTCCTTGTTGAACTCGGTCCCGGCCGTCCGTTTATAAACCGCAGCCATGATCTCGTTGCTCACCTCGACCAGGTCTATCGCCACCAGGACCGCTTTTTTCCCGTCCTGCTCGAACACCGCGGCCTTGGCCATGACCGGGTCGTGAACGCTGGTGGCGACATGGCCGAGGAACTTGCCGTAGCCGCCGGTGGTGACCCGCATCTGAGCGGGGTCGGGAGTGATCGAAGCGCTGCCCGCGCCGATTTTCAGTCCGGCCCGGAGCGGAGCAGCCGAAATCAGCGCAACCAGGACCGCGCAAACGACCAAGGATATTTTTGCTTTGTTACCCATCGAGAATTCCTCCCCTTTTAAGCTGATGTTCATTTTACCTTATTTTTGAGGTTGGTTTCAATCGCCGCGCTTACTGACCGTCTAACCCTTCTATTCCCGCCCAATCAATCGCTTCTTTATGCCGCGCCGGAGGCGCTTGGGATTGCGGCAGCCCCGCTCTTGCCGATTTTACTTGACAAGGTTGTGAAAATAAAGTAATAATAAAAAATATGGCATGGTTTGGGGTGCGCGGAAGGGCAGCCGGCTCGAGCATTGACGCCCGCGGGGATCGGGGAGCTTTCTTGTCCTTAAAGGAGGGAAGAATGATGAAGAGAAAATTCCTGGGGTCGTTGGCGGTGGTTTCATTGATCTTGGCGACCGGTTGCGGAGTTGGCTCCGACCGGTCCAAAAAGGACTCGGCGGAAGAACAACTTAATCAGGCGATCAAGAACCTAAGTAGCCCCTCGAAAATCTCCAGGCGGCGTGCCGTGGAGAAAATTTCAAGTCTGACCCAAGCTCCCGGCATTGAGAATGCCATTTTGCCGCTGGCGGATGTTCTGCTTGACCGCGGCGCCCCCAGCGGCGTTTTCACCCAGCAGATAGCCGCAACGGATCTGGGCAAAATCGCTTCCTACAAAAAGGGCCGGGCGGCGGGCCTGGCGATTGAGGCCTTGAGCGAGAGCCTTAAAACCGAAGGGTTCGATATGGTGAGGGCGGCGTGCGCCGACGCGCTCGGCCTGGCCAATAGCGAACTCGCGGTCGCGCCTTTGCAGGAATCTTTGGCAAAGGACCCCAGCCCGCTGGTCAAATATGTGGCGAATAAAGCCTTGCAGCGCCTGGCTCAATCCGGCATTCAAGCCCCGGTGACCGGCAACCTTTCCTCCAGCCAAAACAGCCCGAGTCCGGTTCCAAGCGATACGGTGGTCCGGGAGTATCTATTGAGGCATATCATCTATTCCCATGCCCCGATCGGGAAAGGGGAGGGACGATAATGAAAAAATATCTCATAGCGATTGTTTTGATGGCATTGGCCCTCTCCGCCTGCCATCAATCGGAAGACCTGGTGGAAGGCAGCATACCCCCCGAAAGAGGCCCGGATAATATCGTGCCCACGAATCTTGGACAAGTTGTAATCTATTTCAAGGGGACCGTTGACAGCGACAGCCTATCTTTGGACCAAGACCATACCTGGGTGGAAGTGTATGACGGCGACACCCTTGATATTTTGGCGGGTGATGTCGCTTTCCAGGATGGCGCCACCTATCCTCGTCTGCTCAAGTCAATCATGGCCGATGACACCCTGGTGCTTTTTTTCAATGAGGGCTTTTTGGAAGCCGGAAAAAAATATCGGCTATATCTGGACAATTATCATCTCCTGGCGGGATGCTCGGTAACCCGGACCAGGCCTTTCAATGTGACCTTTCTAACCAGCGATACTATTGATGAATATGGCTCTTATGATGATTCCCAGGAGGATCCGCCTTATGCCTATGATCCAGCCGACGATCCGCCTTATATTATTATAACATCTCCCCCTGATGAAAGTGACTTTCCCGATGCTCCGCCGTTTCCTCCCCATGGGGACATCATGCTGTATTTTTCCGAGCCGGTCCCCTATGGCAATATAGCAGTCTCCGAAGCTCAGCCGGTAGTTGGCGACACCCTGTTTTCAATAATCCCCAGTGACCTGGAGCTTTGGGACGGCGAGAGCTGGCAGCCGTTCGACGCGACCAAACACAAAATCCTTAGTGCACAGACAGCCCTAGCAGGTTGTTGAAAAAGTCGAATTGTTGAATCCTTTTTCATCAAATTGCGTCTTAACATAAATTTGATTTAGAAGGAGGAGTTGAATGCGGGGCAAAGAAGACAGGCAGGCGAGCATG
>CAIUDS010000590.1 GCA_903897985.1 uncultured delta proteobacterium | reverse complement strand
GCTACTTCGACACCAAGCTCACCGACTGGAAAACCGCGGAGGATTACGGCAGAGAGTTTGCCAAGTTGAGCAAAGAGGCCGGGATCCCGTTCATGTATTACTACTCAACCATCTTCGACCACAATCCTCAATTCGATTCCATCCAGCCCAACCGCCATGGCACGGTCTCGCTGATCGGGACGGTCCCGGGCCATGTTTATACCGATTACCTGGCCGGGCAGTTTAAGGAGATCATGGACCAGTACCATCCGGACGGACTCTGGCTCGACTGGTACACGCCGGACCAGAGCGCCTGGTTCACCATCAAATATCTGCGCGAGCATTACCCGAACGCGGTCATCACTTTCAACTCCTCCAACACCTTCCCCGACTCCTATAAAAAACTCGATTACACCTCGAGCGAGGCGCACGGCTTGAACCAGGTTAGGCCCAGCTTCAAGAGCCTGACCGAGTTTGCGACCAGCCTGAACGGGAACGGCTGGAAGCTGGCGAACGGCAACCGCCAACGATTTCATCAGCCCTGGGAACTGATCTCGCCCGCCGGACAGAACTGGCAGATCACGACGCTCCGGCCCGACCTGAAAATCCTCGCCCGCATGAGCGCGGTGGTCATGGCCAACGGCGGCAAGAGTTTGATCGGGGTCGGGACCCTGCTTTCCGGCGAAGTCATGCCCGATCATGTCCGGCAGGTCGAATATATAGGCGAGTGGTATAAGCCGAGAAAAAAACTTTTCACCGAGGCCGAAGCGCTCAAATATCGAGGCGACCGCCCGCCCGGAGTCAGCGGTTACTCCAAGGACTTCGGCGCCGTGGCCGCCAAGCTCGGCAATGACACGGTCCTCCATCTCATCGCCTTCACCAACGTCACCGGCCCGGTGACTCTCACCTTCCAAGGCGACCTCTGGCAGGGCGCGAAAAACATTTATCTGGAACCGGCGCATCAGGAATTGTCTTTCCCGAATTCGCAAATCACCCTGGCGGCAAACCAGATTGACCAGATTGACACCATCTTGAGGTTTGAAAAGTAAAATGAAAAAGCTTGTCACCGCGATAGTTTTCCTGGCCCTCCTGCCGGCCATATCGAATGCCGCGGAGCGGCGGCTCGATCTCGACACCTACCGCGACAAGCTCAAAGGCGGATTCGTGGGCCAGATGGCGGGCGTGACCTTTGGCGCGCCGACCGAGTTCAAGGCCGAGGGCTTTGCCTTGCCGGAATCTCTGCTGCGCGGTTGGTCTCCGACCATGATCGAGGGCGCGCTGATCCAGGATGATATATATGTGGAGCTGACTTTTCTTCAGACGCTCGAGAAATATGGATTGGAAGTTTCGCAGGAGCAGATTGGAAAAGATTTCGGCGATTCCAAATATCCGCTCTGGCACGCGAACAAATGGGGCCGCGACAATATCCGCAAGGGAATCATGCCCCCGCTTTCCGGGCACCCGAAATATAACCCGCACGCCGATGACATAGACTTCCAGATTGAGGCCGACCTGTTAGGATTGATCTCGCCGGGAATGCCCCGGGCGGTGCAAGATTTGGGCTGGAAATTCGGGCATGTCATGAATTACGGCGACGGGGTCTATGGCGGAATTTTCATCGGCGCGATGTATGCCGCCGCCTTTTTCGAGAGCGACCGGGTCAAGGTGGTGGAGGCCGGGCTCTCGGCGATCCCGGCGGAGAGCAATTACGCGAAGACGATCCGGGATGTGCTCGCGGCCTATCAAGAGAATCCGGCCGACTGGAAACATGCCTGGCGAAAGATCGAGGATAAATGGGGCAAGCTCACCAATTGCCCGGATCGCCATCCCTTATATCCCTGGCGCAAGCTCGGGATCGGCGCGAATGTTAACGGCGCCTATGTGGTGATCGGCCTGCTTTACGGCGAAGGCGACCCCATGCGCACCATCCAGATCGCGACCATGTCCGGCCGCGACTCCGACTGCAATCCGTCCTCGGCCATGGGCATCCTCGGAACCATCATCGGCTTTGACAACCTCCCCGCCGAGTTCAAGTCCGGCCTGCCCGCCATGAAAGGCCGAAAGTTCGCGTTCACAAACTATGACTTCGATTCCGCGCTGGTGGCGATGGAGCGCACTGCGCGCCAAAACCTAACCGCCCAGAACGGCCGCGAAGAAATACAGATTTGGTTCATACCCCCAAATGACCCTTCGCCGCTCCCGCTCGAGCAATGGCCATACGGAACGCCGGCAGAAGATGTAAAACCATAATTATCTGTTCTGGGTTCGGAGTTCGGGCCTTCATTCGTCTAAATTAGGACGCCGTCCTCTCGCAAAAAGCGATAGATAGGCAGGCGGGAATTTTGCAGGTCCTGCGCGGAAACGGCAAGGATGGAGATGAGCTCGTTGGATTCGAGGCCGAGGTCGCTGACGAAATCGTTCAGGCGGTCGAGTTCCCCGCCTAGCAGGTTGTTGAAAAAGTCGAATTGTTGAATCCTTTTTCATCAAATTGCGTCTT
>CAIUDS010000589.1 GCA_903897985.1 uncultured delta proteobacterium | reverse complement strand
CGGCGAGGCTCGGTGGTTGCGCAATAATTCCCCCGGCCGCGGCGGGGGAAGGAGGTGACAACGGTCCGGGGTCTTTCTCCGCTGTTCCGTTGCAAGCGGGGCGGTCGCGCGGTTGGGTTCCGGATTCATTTGGAAGCGGAGCTTCGGAGCCGGGAGCGACAAGTTGGGGATTTTCACCGGTTTCGGCGTTTGTGCCAGCGGCTGGTGGAGAAGGTTAAGGTAGCGGGGGAGAGCTCTCCGGGGCTGTTGTCAAGAACTGGGTTAAGTCCGGGTCGGGTTGTGGATTTGGGCTGGGTTCGGCTGCGACCGGATGGCGCGGGCGTGCTCGGGGTGTGGGCGAAGAGACAGCGCGAGGGATGGTGGGTAGCGACCAATCTGGCGGTTTCGGTGCGGGAGGTTGCGAGTTTATATGACCGTCGGATGGGGATTGAGGAGCAGATTCGGGACACCAAGGGGAGCCGGTTTGGGTTTAAGTTGTTTTGGACTCAGATTCGGAGGCCGGAGTCGCTGGCGCGCCTGACCTTGCTGGCAGGGATTGCGTTGCGGCGGTTGAGAAATTTTGCTTGGATAGATCGGCCCGAAGGGGGCAAAAAAAGTGTTAGCCGGTCAGGTTTTTGAGCACCAGGAGGGTTTGCGACGGTTTTTAGAGGCGGTATTGAACTAGGTGATGCGCGCGGAGCAGGAGGCGTATTGGGGAGCGGGTTCGTATGAACGGAGGGAAGGGCGGCCGCCGGAAATGAGGGGCCGTTCCTTTCAGGTAATTTTCTCAGACCAAGCCCAAGTCGCCATGCCGATCTCGGCCCGGGTGGTTGGAACAGACAAATTACAGAAAGTTCTTGACACTACTTTTAGGCTGGGACATTGCGCCCCGGAAGGGGAGGATATTTACCATTAAAGCGGGGTCAGTGTGCCCCCATGATCAAAGCCCAAGGAGATTTTTGGTTTGGAGCAATGGAGATCTGCAATTTTGTCCGGCTGGTCAAGCACGAGGAGTTCCAGGATGCCCTGAAGAAACTCCTCGCCAGCGCTGAAGATGTAAAATTTGAACTTGATTTGGCAGATTTTGAGTCACGGAAATTGATCGGGGTTAAAGCCGATGGCGCACTTATAGGGCTGCTCCCGGAAGAGGCGGCTGAGTTGATCGCGCCATTGATTGAAGGCAAGAAAAAGCTTGTGGTCGGGATCCACAAGCTTTTGCGGGATGAGAGGAATTTTCTGGTTCCGGTTATTAGGCTGGACAGGGAAGGAGGGGGGGAAGCGATCCCAACCGATGCCCAGTTCCGAGGGGCTGCTCAAGGTTTCGGATGCCGCCCAACTCCTGGGTGTGGACCAGAGCACGATTTATAAATGGACGGACGAAGGCCGGATCCCCCATGTGGATTTCGGCCAAGGCAATAAGCGCTGCTTGAGGTTCAAGCGGAAAGAGCTAGACGCCTTCGTCGAGCGTAATTCCCGAGGCCAGATCAAGAAAGCGGGTGCCGTGAAAATCAGCAACCGGGCTCCATTCATCCCGGGTCTCGTTGTCGGACTGGAAAAAGAGCGGCGCTGGTAGGGGCGGGTAAGGTGGTAAGCCTAAGACAAAAGCTGAGAAGTCCAGATCCATCGCGCCGTTGCCGACTCGGGAACCAACCTCGACTCGATGGGTTTCACGCATTATGTCCCAGCCATTCAGTCCTTTGCAGTAAACAAGACCATCATCGGCCACGCCGGACACGACACAGGAGCCGGTGTTCCCGGCTCTGACAAAATCGCTTATGATCGGTCTGTCCATTATCGCTTGCCTCTTTTACCGCCCTGGTTTAAATTTCCTGGCCGGGTGGGCGCATCGCCCGGTGAATGTTGGGTAACAGTTGGGTGGCAAAAGGAAATATCTAAAAGGGATTTTGCCGGGAAGGCTTGATTTTCCTGGTACCCCCGGCCGGATTCGAACCGGCGACCTAAGGATTAGGAATCCTTCGCTCTATCCTACTGAGCTACGGGAGTAGCAAGGACGGCAAATATTTTACAATATGTCTGGGGCTTTGTCCAGATTCGGCTTCACCCGCGGAGCGGTCCGGAGCTTTTGAAATTGTCCATAAGTGAGTTATATTATCTTTCCATGCGCAGCCGATGGAAAATTATCGGGCCGCTGGTCCTGGCGGCATGCCTGGCGGTCGAGGTTTCGTGCAAAGGCGCCGGAGCCGGAAAGCCGAAAGGCGGAACTCCGGTGACCCCGGTGCTGGCGGCGAAGGTCGAGCCAAAGACGGTGCCGCTCGAGTTGAGCGAAGTCGGCAATGTCGAGCCGATCAGTTCGGTGGAGGTCCGGAGCCAGGTGGGTGGAATCCTTTCCGCCATTTCCATCCGCGAGGGCCAGGATGTGAAGCCGGGCGATCTGCTCTTCACCATTGACCCGTCCTTTTATCAGAGCCAGCTCCGGCAGGCCCAGGGCAACCTCTCCCGCGACCAGGCCCAGCTCGCCTACGCGCAAACCCAGGCGCAGCGGAACGAGGAGTTGTTCAAGAAGGATTTGATCGCGCGCGAGCAATTTGACCAGACCGCCGCGCAACTGGATGCGCTACGGGGCACGGTGGCGGCGGATCAGGCCGCGGTCCAGAACGCTACGCTCACGCTGGCTTATTGTTACCTCAAGTCTCCGATCACGGGCCGGACCGGGAGCCTGAACGCCCATGTGGGAGACCTGATCAATGTGACCGACGTGAACCCCATGCTCACCATCGTCCAGCTCAAACCCATTTATGTGAACTTCGCCGCGGCCGAGCGCGAGCTGCCCGAGATCAAGAAGCGCATGGCCGAGGGCACGGTCAAGGTTTTGGCCGGGGTCGGCGAGAAGGCCGGCACGGAAGAGGGCCTGCTCACTTTTGTGGATAATGCCATTGACGAGCGCACCGGCGCCATCCGCATGAAGGCGACCTTCGACAACAATGATGAGCAACTCTGGCCGGGTCAGTTCGTGACCGTGATCATCCGGCTGGGCGAGCGGAAGGACGCCTTGACGGTGCCGGCCGCGGCGGTGCAGACTGGGCAGAACGGTAAATATGTTTATGTGGTCAAGCCGGACCGGACCGTGGAATCGCGGCCGGTCTCGACGAGCATCGAGTATCAGGGGTTGGCCGTGATTGACGATGGGCTAAAGCCGGGCGAGCAGGTGGTCACGGACGGCCTGCTCCAGTTATTCCCGGGCGCCAAGGTCGAGATCAAAGACGCGACGCCGGCCAGGCCGTAATTTGCCATGAACTTCACCGCGCTGTTCATTAAGCGTCCAGTCATGACCACCCTGCTCATGTCCGCGCTGGTCCTGTTCGGGATTTTCGGATACCTGAAACTGCCGGTGAGCGACCTGCCCAATGTGGATTTCCCCACCATCCAGGTTTCCGCCTCGCTCCCCGGTGCCAACCCCGCGACCATGGCCAGCGCCGTGGCCACCCCGCTCGAGCAGCAGTTCTCGACCATCGCCGGGCTGGACTCGATGAGTTCGGTCAGCGGCCAGGGCACCTGCTCGGTCACGCTCCAGTTCAGCCTCGACCGCAACATTGACGCCGCGGCCCAGGATGTCCAGGCCGCCATCTCCAAGGCCGCCCGGCTCCTGCCCCCGGACATGCCCGCGCCGCCATCCTTTCAAAAGGTCAACCCCGCGGGCTCCCCCATCTTTTATATCGCGCTCAACTCCGAGACCATGCCGCTCTCGCAGGTTGACGAATACGCCGAGACCTATCTGGCGCAGCGGATTTCCATGATCAGCGGCGTGGCCCAGGTCTCGGTTTACGGCTCGCAGAAATACGCCGTGCGCATCCAGCTCGATCCCAAAACCCTGGCCGCGCGCGGGATCGGAATTGACGAGGTTTCCGCCGCGGTTCAGAGCCAGAATGTGAACCTGCCCTCGGGGGTGCTGTGGGGACCGCAGACCGCCTACACCATCGAGGCCAAGGGCCAGCTCGAAAACGCCGCGGCGTACCGGCCGCTGGTGGTCGCCTTTCGCAACGGCCTGCCGGTGCGGCTCGGTGACCTGGGCGTGGTCACGGACAGCGTGGAGAACAACAAGGCCGCGACCTGGTACCGGGACAAGCGCACCATCATGCTCGCGATCATGCGCCAGCCCGGGAGCAACACCGTCGAAGTGGTGGACAACATTCGCAAAATTCTGCCGGCGTTCCAGGCGGAAATCCCGGCCGCGGTCAACCTGAGCATCCTTTACGACCGGTCGCAGTCCATCCGCGAGTCCGTGCGCGATGTGAAGGTGACGCTCCTGCTCGCCATTGTGCTCGTGGTGCTCGTCATTTTCTTTTTCCTGCGCAACCCCTCCGCCACCATCATCCCCAGCCTGGCGCTGCCCATCTCCATCATCGGCACCTTTGCCGTGATGTATTTGCTTGGCTTCAACATGGACAACCTCTCGCTCATGGCCCTGATCCTGGCGGTCGGGTTCATCGTGGACGACGCGGTGGTGATGCTCGAAAATATTGTGCGGCACATGGAAGCCGGGGAAAAACCCCGGGACGCGGCATTGGTCGGCTCGAAAGAGATCAGCTTCACCATCATCTCCATGACCCTTTCCCTGGTGGCCGTGTTCCTGCCCGTTCTGTTCATGCCCGGTATCCTCGGCCGACTCTTCCGCGAATTCTCCATCACCATCAGCGTGGCCATCCTCGCTTCCGGGCTCGTCTCGCTCACCCTCACCCCCATGCTCGCCAGCCGGTTCCTCAAGCCCCATCCCCGCGCAAAGCACAACCGGCTCTACCGCGCCTCCGAGACGATTTTCAACGCCATGCTCCGCGTTTATGAATTAACTCTCCGCTGGGCGCTCAGGCACCGGTTCGGCACGCTGGTGGTTGCGATCATTTTCCTGGTTTTGACCGCGGTCCTGTTCAAGGTCGTACCCAAAGGGTTCATCCCGAACGAAGACACCGGCCAGGTGATGGGCACCACCGAGGCGGTCCAGGGCATCTCGTTCGAGGCGATGAAGGAACACCAGCAAAAACTGGCCGCCATCCTGGCGCAAGACCCCAACATCGAAGGCTTCACCTCCAATGTCGGCGGCGGCATGAGGTCCGGCGGCGCCAACACCGGCAGGTTCTTCATCAACCTGCAGCCACGGCGCGAGCGCAAGCTCAATGCCGACCAGGTCATCCAGGCGCTCCGGCCCAAGCTCGCCACGGTCCCCGGCATTCGCGCGTTCCTTACCAGCCCGCCCGCCATCTCCATCGGCGGCATGATGACCAAGAGCCAGTACCAGTTCACCCTGCAAAGCCCGAACACCGAGGAACTCTACCGGGCCGCGCCCATGCTCGAGCAGAAGATGAAGGAACTGCCGGGTCTCCAGGATGTGACCTCCGACCTCCAACTCAAGAACCCGCAACTCGAAGTTTATATTGACCGCGACAAGGCCTCGGCCCTGGGCGTGAGCGCGGAGCAGATCGAGGAAGCCTTTTTCACCGCCTATGGCAGCCGCCAGATTTCCACCATCTACATGCCCAACAACGAATACAAGGTGATCCTGGAAGTGGCCGACCCCTTCCAGATGTCGCCGGCGTCGCTGCATCTGCTCCATATCCGGTCCGCGAGCGGCGAACTGGTTCCGCTCGACACTATCGTGAGGGTGGAGCAGGGGACCGGACCGTTTATAATCAATCATGTCGGCCAGCTTCCCGCGGCCACCATCTCCTTCAACCTCGCCCCCGGCGCCTCGCTCAGCGCCGCCATTGACGAAGTCAATGGCCTGGCCGATCAGACCCTGCCCGGCTCGATCAGCCGCAGTTTCCAGGGCACCGCCCAGGTGTTCCAGAAATCCATGGCCGGGCTCTGGCTGCTTTTGATCATGGCCGTGCTCGTCATCTACATCGTGCTCGGGGTGCTCTATGAAAATTTCTTCGATCCCGTCGTGATCCTGTCCGCGCTCCCCTTTGCCGGGTTCGGCGCGCTGCTCACTTTGCTCATCTTCCGCACCGACTTGAGCATCTACGCCTTTGTCGGCGTGATCATGCTGATCGGCCTGGTCAAGAAAAACGGGATCATGATGATTGACTTCGCCATCGCGGCGCAGCGCGAGCAAAAACTCGCGCCCGCGGACGCCATCTTCTCGGCCTGCCTGATCCGCTTCCGGCCGATCATGATGACCACCATGAGCGCCCTGGTCGGAACGCTCCCCATCGCCATCGGGCTCGGCGCCGGCGCCGAATCGAGAAAGCCGCTCGGCCTCGCCGTGGTCGGCGGCCTCGTCTTCTCCCAACTCCTCACCCTCTATGTCACCCCCGTCATCTACACCTATTCCGAATCCTTGCAGAAACGGCTCGGGGTCAAGAGGTTTGAAGAGTCGGATTGATTAACAATCTGATAACGGCTGTCCGCTAAACACTCTGCTTCTGATTTTTTTTATGCCATTTCTTATGCCAGGTCTGGAGCAGCGGGGCGACTTCGTAGCAGAGGGAAGGCCAGTCTTTGCCGAGACCGGCGGAAGAGATATATTCTTTCAAGAAGCGGATTTTGTCAGAGCCGGTAAAAAGCTCCGCGTAATAAGGGTTCGCGAGCAAGTGATAGAGCATCTTGTGCTCGCGCGGTTTTCGGTTTTCCGCTTCGACTAAATCAATAACCCAGAGTCTGAGG
>CAIUDS010000588.1 GCA_903897985.1 uncultured delta proteobacterium | reverse complement strand
GTGAAGGAGTTCCCGCAGGACGCATCTTCAAAGAACCACTCGCATATCACATGGTCTCGGCAAGGGGGACGGACACTCTTGTCCGTCATTTATCCCGAGCTGTGCCATGGTTGTTGTCCCTCTCCAAAGGCCCTTCGTAGCTCCCAGCTTGAATGGCCGCGAAGTAGGGTCATTAAGACCCTTCGTAGCTCCCAGCTTGAATGGCTGCGAAGTAGGGTCATTAAGACCCTTCGTAGCTCCAAGCTTGAATGGGAGCGAAGTAGGGCAGTCCTGTTCTGGCCCGTGTTCACAACGGGCTCCGCTCGGAACGACCGCTTGTTTGGATGATCGTGGAATATGTCCCATCCTTAGTTGAAAGTGGGTGGCGGTTGCTGGAATCATTTTAGGCCACCTGTTCCTTTATTTGCAAATCCCCGTTCTGGTCGAGGTAGGATTTAAGCACCCATAAATCTTTATGCCCCAGGATTCGGTGGAAGTGTTTTTCGGTTTCCAGCAGCGCGGACGCGGCCCAGCGTTGGGCCATCTCCCCGTTCTGCCAGTTGCTGACCCGCCCGGTCCGCTGCCGCACCCCGGAGTAATTACTCTCAATCACATTGGTGGTCGCCAGACCGCGCCGCAGGTCGGGCGATAAATCCAGCCGGCTGATGGTGAAGGTCTCCTCCAGTCCCTCCAAAAGGCTCCGCGCCGCGTCCGGGTATTGCCGCTCCAGCCACTGTGCCTGCTTCCGCATCCGCGCCAGACCTTCTTCATATTTCAGGCGCCACGCCGCCCGCATCGTGCTCCGCGTCTGGTCCTGAAGCTCCTTGGGCAGCTGCGCGCAAACATTCCGGAGCTGGTGTCTCCGGCAGCGCTGGATCAACTGCTTCTCCCCGAAAACCGCATCAATCCCCTTGCGCAGGGCCTTGCCCCCGTCAATCACGAACAGATAGCGCAGATACCGTGTCCGCGAGCTCCGGCAGAACCTTTTTATATTCCCGGGTGGATACTCGCTTCAGCAAAATCTCCAGAACCCGCGTTCCCATCCCCTCCCGGTTCAAGCTCTGATACGCCGGAATCTCAACCTCCCCGCCACCTCCGCGGCCCTTCCGCCGAAGCCGAGGCTTCTTTACTTTAAGCTTCCGATCCGAAAGCGTAACCCGGCCGTCCTGAAAACCGTGCCAGTAAAGTTCGCCCCCTTCCTTGCCCTGGTGCTTTTTCCCCGCCAGCGCTTCCGCCGACAGAAGCAACAGCGCCTCGAGCACATTCCCGGTCCCATGGCTGATCAAATCCTCCACCGCCTTCCGGCTCCCCTCCATCAATCCGATCAGCGGTAAAATCATCTGCCCCTCGTCCTCCAAATACCTCAGCAAATGTTCATTACCCTCCCTTCATGGCGGTTCCTCCTTTTTTGGTTTTTCCCAACCCAATTCTATCAATTGGGTCGAGGAACCGCCACCCTTTTTAACTTTCAACTGGGAGTGGGACACCTTCGTCTGCACCACGAATTCAGTTGTCGGGGGACAGGAATGTCCCGCCGCACTGCTGTCTATCCACCGGAAAGCCAGTACACAGCAGATAAGACTGCTACGGAGCGGTTGGGTTTAAAAGCCAAGGGAGTTATGTTAAAATCTTAGGCTCATGGAAAAGGCGACGGAACATAGGTGCGGGGCCAAACCGGGATTTCTCAGGACCCAAAGCAGGATGGGCGGCGAGGCCGGCAGGATCAGGGGGCATTTGCGGAGGCATGGTCTCCATACGGTTTGTGAGGAAGCGCATTGTCCAAATTTAGGGGAATGTTTTGGGAAGCAGACCGCGACCTTTTTGATTTTGGGGAGCGTATGCACGCGGGGATGCAAGTTCTGCGCGGTGAGCAAGGGCGTTCCCTCGGCGGCTGATCCGGAGGAGCCGGGACATGTTGCCGGGATGGCTGCCGAACTCAAGCTGCGGCATGTTGTGATCACCTCGGTGACGCGGGACGATTTGGAGGACGGCGGCGCGGAGCAGTTTTATAAGACGGTGGTTGCGGTAAGGCAGGCCTTGCCGGGGTCGTCGGTTGAGGTTTTGACGCCGGATTTTAAGGGCAGACTGGAGTCGGTGGCGCGGGTGGCTGCGGCAGAGCCGGAGGTTTATAATCATAATCTGGAGACGGTTTCGCGGCTTTATTCGGAGGCGCGGCCGGGCGCGGATTATGGGCGCTCGCTGAGAGTTCTGAAATGGGTGGCGGACAACGCGGCCTCGATCATGACCAAGAGCGGGATCATGGTGGGCATGGGCGAGACTCGGGACGAGCTTGAGGCCTTGATGCACGACCTGCTGGAGGCGAGATGCCAGGTTCTGACCATCGGGCAGTATCTGGCGCCGAGCCGGAGACATTGGCCGGTGGCGAGATATTATGAGCCGGAGGAGTTCTCGGAACTGGAAGAGTTGGGAAGAGCCCTGGGGTTTGCAAGTATATTCGCGGGACCGCTGGTGAGGAGCAGTTATAGCGCAGATGAAGTCTTTCGAGGAATTGCGACTTGCTTCGACAAGCTCAGCACAGGAAAGTCGCTCGCACGAGAAGGAAGGGGGACTAAAGTCCCCCGCACAGTATGGAGGAAAAGTTGAATGAGTGCAGTTTTCGGGCGGGGGAGATTTTTAACAATATTACAGATTACAGATGGCGCAGGCAGGAGTGCCTGCGGCCCGAAGGAGAAATAGATGAGCGCGGATTTTAACAGGATCAACCGGTTGCCGCCGTATGTCTTGGGTCAGGTGGTGGCATTGATGAGCGAGGCCCGGCGGAAGGGTGAGGACATCATTGACTTGGGCATGGGCAATCCGGACATCCCGACGCCGAAGCCGATTGTGGACAAGCTGAAAGAGGCCGCGGAGGTGGCCAAGAACCATCGCTACTCGATGAGCCGGGGCATCCCGGGCCTGCGCAAGGCCATTTGCGATTGGTACCAGCGCAGGTATGAAGTTGACCTGGACCCGGAGGCCGAGGCGATCGTGACGATCGGCGCGAAGGAAGGCATCTCGCATCTGGTCTTGGCCACGGTTGAGTCAAATGAAACCGTTTTGGTTCCGAACCCGACCTATCCGATCCACGCATATTCGGTGGTGATCGTGGGCGGGGATGTCCGGAGCATACCGTTCACCGGGGAGGAAAGCGATTTTTTTGACGAGATGGTTAAGGCCTTGAAACTGAGCTGGCCCAAGCCCAAGATGCTGATCCTCAATTTCCCGCACAACCCCACCACCGCGGTGGTGGACCTGGACTTCTTTAAAAAGATTGTGGACTTCGCGCTCGAGAACAAGCTCTATGTCATCCACGACCTGGCCTACGGCGACCTCACCTTTGACGGATACGAGGCGCCCAGTTTCCTGGAAGTGCCGCGCGCCCGGGAAGTGGGCGTGGAGTTCTACTCGATGAGCAAGAGCTTTTCCATGCCCGGCTGGCGGGTCGGGTTCTGCTTGGGCAACCGGGAAATGATCCACGCGCTGGGCCGGATCAAGAGTTATCTGGATTACGGCGTGTTCCAGCCCATCCAGATCGCCAGCGCGGTGGCGCTCAACCAGCATGAAGCCATCATCCACCAGACCGCGGAGATTTACTGCAAACGGCGGAACGCGCTGGTGGACGGCTTGAACAAGATCGGCTGGAAGGTCAAGAAACCCCAGGCGACCATGTTCGTCTGGGCCAAGATCCCGGAGCCGTACCAGTCCATGGGCTCGCTCGAGTTTTCCAAGTTTTTGCTCCAGGTCGGCAAGGTCGCGGTGAGCGCGGGCATCGGCTTCGGCGAGTTCGGCGAAGGGTATGTCCGGTTCGCTTTGATCGAGAACGAGCACCGGATCAAGCAGGCGGTGCGCGGGATAAAAAAAGCCTTATTCAAAGGGAAGTAAAATGAAAGAAGTAAAAGTCGGATTGATCGGGTTCGGGACCGTGGGCCAGGGCGTGGTCAAATTGCTCCGGCAAAACCAAAAAGATATTGAGGCGCGGCTGGGGGGAAGGATCGCGCTGGCCGGGGTTGCGGACAAGGACTGGAGAAGGCCGCGCCAGGTCGCGCTGGATAAAAAGTTCAGGCGAGCGGACGGATATCAGCTGATCGCGGACCCGGAGGTGAAAATCATCATCGAGCTGGTGGGTAATTTTCCGGGCGTGAAGGAAATGATCATTGATGCGCTCCGGGCCGGGAAGATGGTGGTGACCGCGAACAAGGCCCTGCTCGCAAAATATGGCGACGAGATTTTCGCGGTCGCCAAAAAATCGGGCGCGGACATTTATTTCGGCGCCAGCGTGGCCGGAGGGATTCCGATCCTGCGGGTCTTGCGCGAGGGTCTGGCCGCGAACCGGATCCAGGCCATCTACGGGATCGTGAACGGGACCTGCAATTACATTTTGACCCGGATGCAGGAAGCCGATCTGGAATATGCGGAGGCGCTGAAGGAAGCGCAGGCCAGGGGTTACGCCGAGGCCAATCCGGAGGCGGATGTGGAGGGCATTGACGCGAGCCACAAGCTGGCGATCCTGCTCCGGCTCGGCTTCGGGATGAGCGTTCCGATCGAAAAGATTTTCCGCAAAGGCATTTCCCGTTTGAGCCATCTGGACCTGCAGGCCGCTTCCGAGCTTGGTTACCGGATCAAGCTGCTGGCGGTTGCCCGGGAGAGCGAGGGCCGGCTGGAGGCGCGCGTGCATCCGACGCTGATCCCGGAGAGTTCCATGCTGGCCAATGTGCGCGGGGTTTATAATGCGGTTTATGTGCGCGGTAATTTTGTGGGGCCGACTTTGTTTTATGGACAGGGGGCGGGGATGGAGGCCACGGCCAGCGCGGTGATGAGCGATGTGATGGAACTGGCCCGGAATATCTTGCAGGGCAGGCGCGCGGGCAGATTGCGGCCGGAGGGATATGCGGCGCTCAATCCGCATGGACTTCGGCTGGAGCCGATGGACGACTTGGTCGGGCCTTATTATCTCCGGGCCTGGGTCAAGGATCAGCCGGGGGTGCTGGCCAAAATCGCGGGGATCCTGGGCAAGCACATGATCTCCATCAACTCGGTCATCCAGCGCGAAGTGCGCGATGGCAAGTCCGTGCCCATCATAATCATCACCCATCAGGCGCTCGAAGCCAATATCCAAAAGGCGGTCCGCGAAATCAACCGCCTGAAAGTGGTGCTCAATCCGGTCCAGTTGATCCGGATCGCAACCGAACTGGAGTAGAAATGAAGAAGGAAAAAGGCAAAAGGCAAAGGGCGAGAAAGATCGGGCGGCGGGAATTCGTTGTTGCCAGCGGGCTGGCCGGCGCCGCGATCGTTGCGGCCGGGCCGGGAAAAGTTTTGGGCTTGGACTCCGCGCGAATCTCGATTGATTATTCGCGGCCCTTGCACCTGATCCCCAAAACCATCTACGGGCATTTCATCGAGGAACTGGGCAAGTGCATCATGGGCGGGATCTGGCGGCCGGTCAAAGGCGCCGACCAGTTTCTGGGCGGGGTGCCCTGGGATTTGATGGAAGCCGTAAAGAAAATTCGGCCGGCCATCATCCGCTACCCGGGCGGGTGTTACGCGGATTCGTATCATTGGCAGGGCGGCATCGGGCCGAGAGAGAAACGGCCGGTCACGCCGAACAAGGCCTGGGGCATGTTTGGAAAAGCAGTCGGCCCGGATGATACGAACCAGTTCGGCACCGATGAATTCATCCTGTTCTGCCGGGAAGTGGGCGCCGAGCCGATGCTGACCGCGAATGTCGGGAGTGGAACTGTTGAAGAAGCCGCGGCCTGGGTGGAATATTGCAATGGCGGCGCGGGCACCAAATGGGGAGCGGAGCGGGCAAAGAACGGACACCGGGAGCCGTTCGGCGTGAAATATTGGTGCGTGGGCAATGAAATGTGGAACCTGATTGACGGTGGCTTCACCGCGGAAGCTTACGCCAAAAAATACCTGGAATTTGCCCAAGCCATGCGCGCGGTTGACCCGAACCTCAAACTGATCCTGAGCGGATGGACCGATTCGAACAATAACTGGAACCGGAAGGCGCTCGAAATCGCCGGCAAGGAAACCGACTACCTTTCCATCCATTCCTATGGCCCGTCCAAGATCACAGAGATGGACGGCAAATGGAAGCAGAAGTTCGGATACCAGTCCACCTTCAAGGTTCTGGATAAATTTGAGAACAAGCTCAATTTGGGAATTTCCGCGATTAAAGAAGTGGGAATTCAAGACCGCGACATCAAGGTCAGCTTTGATGAATGGAACCTGTGGTATCTGTTCCTCGAAGTGGTCCAGACCAACTACAATCTGCGCGACGGGCTATTCGTAGCCGCCATGCTCAGCCGCTTGCAGAGACTTGCGGACAAGGTGCCCATCGCCAACATCGCCCAGATGGTCAATTGCATCGGCATCATCGTCTCGGACGAACGCGGAACTTTCCTTACCCCGTCCGCCTGGGCGTTCAACATTTACACCCAATACGCGCTTGACCGCTATTTGGCGCCCACCATGTCGTCCACGATTCCCGGCCTGGAGGTCAGCGCTAATCGTGATGAAAAGGGAGAGAGGCTTAGCCTCTTCCTGGTCAATTATGACCGGAACCGAAAATTCAATGCCCAGATCAATCTTGCCGGTTTTGTTCCCCAACCCGAGGCCGAACTCGCAACCCTCTGGCATAAAGATGTGATGAAATACAATACCTTTGAAAACCCCAATGCGGTTCAGCCGCAAGTCACGCAAACCAACCTAAACATCAAGAATCAAGGGGGACGCAACCTTTTTGAACTCCAACTTCCCGCTCACTCCATCTCAGTCCTGAGTGTTTTGAATCAAAAATAGGAGGGTTAAATATTATGGCCGTTTGGGTGGTAAGAGCCGGATCAGGGGGTGAAGACGAAGAGTATGCTCTCAAGAATAATATCGCGCTTGTTTTTTGGTACGAGCTGGGCAATCTCCGCGGGGAAAAAAAGGATGAGATCAGGGACCTTTTGAGAAGACATAATAGGGAAAATAAACGGTCCAGCGATGTATGGGCTTCCGAACTCTTCAAGTTTGCGAACAATATCATAAAAAATGATTATGTGCTATTGCCTTTTATCGGGAAGGAGAGGAAGGGTTTGGTGGCGATCGGCAAAGTGAAAGAGGTTGGAGGCAGAGTCTATCAGTATCGAGCAAGAGCAAGAATGAAGGGGCATGGCGTTCATCAGATCCCCGTTCGCTGGCGGGCTAAAGATATTCCAAGAAATATTTTTAGGAAAGATTTCCAGCTTTCCGGCCGTTTGACCATTTATGAGATCAAGGCAAAAGATGCCGATAAAAGAATTGAAAACATCCTTTCTCTTGGCAAGGATCCTGGACCATTGAAAACAAGCGAGCCCAAAGAACCGGAAAATCTTCCGTTCCCCGCCTCCGATTGGGAAGATCCCACTAAACTCTCAATTCATAAACAAAAAGAGCGTAATCCGGCTCTTGTTAAAGCAGCCAAATCCTATCATGGCGCTATTTGCCAGGTATGTGGTTTTGACTTTGGAAAATTTTATGGGGAACTCGGCAAGGGTTACATCGAAGCTCATCATCTTATGCCATATTCACAACAGAAGGAACCAAAAAAGTTAAGCCCCAAGAAGGATATGAGGGTGCTTTGCGCCAATTGCCACCGGATGATTCATAGAGAAAAAAATATGAGTCTGAAAGTTCTAAAAAGAATTGTGGCTACGAATGGGCTGGCAAGAACCTGATCAGGTTTGTAGATGCTGGCCAGCTTGACTAAAGCCCAAGCGCAAATCTAATCGCCCGGTTCATTTCCGCGATCTTGAGTTCGCTCAATAGGCTGACTCGGTCGGTTAGGCATTTTTTGGGGATGGTGGTGATCAGGTCCAGGTTGGCCACGCAGACGCGCGGGAGTCCTTCGGTCTTGCCCAGTTGGACCTCGGCCGGGACATTCCGGATCCGGGTGGTTAGCGGAGCAATGGTGATCAACTCGCGGATCGCATAGGCCTCATTGCGCGAAAGCAATACCACTGGCCTTCTCCCCGAAGGCTTGGGCAAATCCGCCCACCAGATTTCTCCCCGTCTCATTCCCAGGGCTCCTCGGCCAGGAGCCGCGCCGCGCTAGCCTCGGCCAATTCGATCTCCTCCTTGGTCTCCGGGAATTTGCGGTATCCCTCCACATAGCGGGCGACCAGGAATTCCTGTTCCCGGTCCTTGAGCGCCTGCCGGATCGCCCGGCTGATGAACGCGCTTCGGGACTCGCCGGTGGCTTTTCTGATCCTCTCAATCTTGCGCATCAGTTCTTGTGGCAGACTGATGGCGACCTTCTTGGTTTCGGTCATGGTCATACTCCTTTCATACCATTATACTACCTTATGGTATTTCCATTTTCAAGCGGCTCTCCCGATCGCTGCGCGGGCTTCGCTCATTTTGTGGGGAAAATATTTGCCCGGGCTTGCTCTTTGCTTTCAGCTTTAATAAACTTAAAACTTGGAGGAAAGAATGGATCGTCGAGAAAGGCTGAAAAGCGCGCTCGAGCACAAAACGCCGGACAAAATCCCGGTGGATTTTGACAGCACCGCGGTGACCGGGATTCATGCGCTGGCTGTGGCCAATTTGCGCGATTATTTCGGCTTGGAAAAGCGGCCGGTCAAGGTCTGGGAGCCGTATCAGTTTCTGGGGACCATTGATGAAGATTTGATCGAGGTTTGGGGGATTGACACGGTCGGGGTCACGCCGCGCGCGGGCATTTTCGGGTTTGCGAACGAAAACTGGAAGGAGTTCAAAACGCCGTGGGGACAGGTGGTTCTGGTGAGCGGTCACTTTGTGACCTCCGGGTCCCCTGATGGGGGTCTTTTCATCTACCCGGAGGGCGACACTCGTGTCCCTCCCAGCGGGCATATGCCCAAGACCGGATATTTTTTCGACAGCATCATCCGGCAGGAGCCGATTGACGAGGACAAGCTGAGCGTCGAGGACAACCTGGAGGAATTCACGCTCATCACCGATTCGGACTTGAAATATTTTGCAGCGGAAATAAAAAGGGCCGCGGCCACCGGTCGGGCCGTGATCGCAACCTTCGGCGGCGCCGCGCTCGGCGACATCGCGCTCGTGCCCGGCCCGTTCCTCAAGCATCCCAAGGGCATCCGCGATGTGACCGAGTGGTATATGTCCACCGTTACCCGGCAGGACTTCATCCACAAAATCTTCGCGGCCCAGACCGAGACTGCGCTCAAAAACCTGGAAAAGATCAGAAAAGTGGTTGGGGATGTTGTCCAGGCGGTTTTCACCTGCGGCACGGACTTCGGCACGCAGGACTCGCAGTTTTGCTCGGCCAAAACCTTCGACTCGCTTTATGCGCCCTACTACAAACAGGTGAACGATTGGATCCATAAGCACACCAAGTGGAAAACCTTCAAGCATTGCTGCGGATCCATCGGGCCGCTCTTGAATAATTTCATCGCGGCCGGGTTCGACATCATCAACCCGGTCCAGCTCTCGGCCAAGGGCATGGACCCGAAAATGCTCAAGGAAAAATACGGAGACCGGATCGTGTTCTGGGGCGGGGGAGTGGACACGCAAAGGACTCTCCCTTTTGGCAAGCCCGAGGAGGTCCGGAACGAGGCGCTCAGAAACTGCGAAATCTTCTCCAAAGACGGCGGCTTCGTTTTCAACTCCGTCCACAATATCCAGGCCAATGTCCCACCGGAAAATATTGCGGCCATGATCAAGGCGGTGAAGGAATTCAACGGCGGGGACTAACCGATGATTGGAGATGGCCTCAAGCGGACAATAATTCGGGGGAAGGCTTTTTGACAAAAAGCGGCAAAAATGATAAATATTTGTTGTTTACGGTGATTTGAATAAATACATCAAATAATGAAGCCGCTCTTCTTTGGAAATAAGAGGGAAAAGCCATGGGGATCTCCCAAAAAAAGAAGAAATACATAAGGCGCAATTGTGCTACGCAATCGGTTCAGCAACTGGCCCAGGCGCTGGAGCTGAGCCCGAAGGAAGTGGCGCAAGCGCTCAAAGAAATGGGGCTGGAGCCCTCCGGGAAAAAGCCTGCCCCGGAAAAAGCGGTTGAGCTCAAACCAGATTTCAAACTTGAGCTCGCCATTGCCGCTACGATAGTCCTGGCGGTCTTTGCCATCTATCTGAATGCCCTGCCCAATGGCTTGGTGATGGATGACTATAAGCTGATCCGGAACAACCCGACCGTGGCCGGGGAGGCCGGCGCAGGCAAGATTTTCAGAAGCCAGTTTGCCGACGGCGCGGGCAAGATCAGCCCGTTTTACCGGCCCCTGATCATCTATAGCTATGTCCTCGATCACCGCTTCTGGAAGGACAACCCGCGCGGGTATCATTTGACCAACATTGTTGCCCATGCCCTGGTCTCGGTTCTGGTGTTCCTCGGTTTCTCCCTCTGGGCCGGAGGCATTAGCTCGCTCAAAGATTCTCGAACGGCCATCGGAGCTTTTGCCGGGCTGCTCTTCGCGGTCCATCCCGCGCATACCCAGTCCGTGACCTGGATTTCGGGAAGGACGGATGTGGTTGCCGCGCTTTTCTGCCTGTTGTCATTTTATCTTTATTTCCAATCCGCAAATCGGCCGCGCCGACTCGAGTTGGCCCTGATCTTTTTCGCCTTGGGCTCCTTTTTTCTGGCTTTGCTGGCCAAGGAAGTGGCCGTGGTTTTTCCGGTTTTATTGATCCTGGCCGATTATGCGCAAAAAGGCGATGCCCGAGAGATGCTCAAGCCGCGTAAGCTGATCGTCTTCTCGGCATTTTTCGCCATTGCGATTATGTACCTGATGATCCGGCAAAAGGTGTTGGGGTTCCCGCTGGGCTCCACCGCGCTCTCCTTTTCCTGGTACTCCGAGGGCAAGGCCGATGTTTCCAGCCTGGTCCGGGTATGCAAGACCTTATTCTATTATCTGGAAACCCTGATCTATCCGACCCAGCTTTCTTTTGAATGCAAGCTCCGGCCTTCCTTGACCTGGTCCGACCCCCAAATCTATTTCAGCGTCTTGGGCGCCTTAGTGATCCTGGCCGCGGGGGTCTGGACCCTGTTCCGCCGGCCTTGGCTCGCGCTGGGCATTTTCTGGTTTTTGCTCCCGCTCCTGCCCGTGTCCAATCTCTCCCGGCAAATCGGCATCAAGGAACTGACCATGGACCACTACCTCTATCTGCCCAGCATGGGCTTTTGCCTGGCCCTAGCCATCGGGATTGAGAAGACCGGGGCAAAACTCGGGGAAAAATATCGCGCTCCCGGCAAGGGGCTGGCGTTCGCCATGCTTGCGGGAATCCTGGCCTGCTTCGCCATACTCACCTGGCAAAGGAACCCGGATTGGAAAAGCGAAATGACCATTTGGAAGGATGCGGTCAAAAAAGCGCCGACCCGCAAGAGGTCCATCACTAACCTTGCTAATGAATATATGCGGCAGGGAGATAAAGAAAAGGTCATATTTTATTTCCGCCTGGCCGCTTGGCTGATCCCGCAGGATGTGGAGTCCCATTATAACCTGGGGGTATCGCTGGCGGCCCTGGGCCGGCAAGAACAAGCGATTGCCGAATATGAGGAAACGATTCGACTGAACCCGATGCGGGCGGATGCCCACAATAACTTGGGCTCCGCGCTCCAGAGCAAGAACGATTGGGAAGGCGCGATCCGGCAATATAAGGAAGCGGGCAATGCCAACCCCAATTACGCCCTGGCCTGGAATAATTTGGGAAATGCTTATTTGGAACTGGGCAGATGCGACCAAGCCTGGCAGGCCCGTTATCAGGTGGGGACCAAGGCCAATTCCGGTTTTCTTAAAAAACTTCAGGAAAAATGCCCGCGCTGAACGAGTCCCAAGCCGGCCCATCCCCGGCCGCGGCATAGTCCAAGATAAGGTTGTAATTGTTCGGGCCAAGATCCCTTTGCCCCGCAGAATAATCTCAACCGTCTCGCGCGAGGAATACCGGAACCGGTAGCCCAATTCGTTCCTGATCCGCTCGGTTGATGCTCGGTTTGACAGAACCGAGCAAAGGTGTTAGAGATTGCCGAGAGGGATAATCGTAGGCGGCGAAATATCATGG
>CAIUDS010000587.1 GCA_903897985.1 uncultured delta proteobacterium | reverse complement strand
GCCGGCCTGGCCACGAACTGGACCCTGGTTGCCGCCGGGGGCAATCATGCCTGTGGGCGGCGGAGCGACGGCTCGCTCTGGTGCTGGGGGGATAATCAATACGGCCAGCTCGGGGACGGGAGCACTTTGGACAAAAACCTCCCGACCCGGGTGGGCTTGGAAAACACCTGGGTCGCGGTCGCAACCGGGGCCAATCACACCTGCGGGAAGAAGTCTGACCGCACGGTCTGGTGCTGGGGCGAGAACCGGGACTACCAACTGGGGGACGGCACTACTGCGGACCGGAATTCTCCGGTCCAGTTGTTGGACAATCTGCATAATGCGATCACCGACTTGTCGGCGGTTGCCGTCGGGAATGCTTTCAGTTGCGCGATAAATGCAAAAGGGGCCGCCATTTCCTCCAAGGCCTGTGCGGGCCGGGGTCCGGTCAATTGCGAGATGAGCTCAGACGGGACCATCATTTCCTGGGGTAAAAACGATTCCGGCCAGCTCGGGGACGGAACCACCACCGCCGGCCAGAGCCCGGTCCCGATCGAAAACCCGACCCCTTATGTCAAGCCCTTTGACATCGCCGACTTTAAGGGAACCTGGTTCGGCCACAGCTTGATGACCGGGGATACCCCTGATTTTCTGGGCTGGGGTTATATCAAATGGAAATTTGACAATCTAGGGGACTCAACCTGCCTGGAAACCTTGAATAGCAGCGGCGATCATGCGTGCGGCTCCCGCAATTTCACGGGTTGGACATTATCCCCGCTGGGAATCGTGGGCAACACCTCGGTCAATTCCATGCACGGGATCATGAGCGCGGATCAAAACCTGTTCGCGGTTACCATGCATGACGGCGGGGGAGGAGAAAGCCTTGGAGTAGCGGTCCGGATGGGACTCACGACCGCGGCCACGGCCGACCTGCAAGGGACCTGGATGATTCACCGGCTCACCACTGGAGACGCCCCGAATGATCTCTATTGGGATCATGCGAAAGAGAGCATGGACAACGCCGGAAACGGCACCTGCCTGGAATTCCTGAACAGTCATGGCGACAGCTCTTGCGTGGGAAAAGGTCTTTTCGGGGTCAGCCTTGCCAGCAACGGAATTATGACCGTAACCGGAAGGCCTAATCTTCACGGCGTGCTCAGTCTGGACAAAAAGCTGCTGGTCGCAACCGATACCAACGACAGCCCAGGCGGATATAACATGCTCATTATGGTCAAGATGACCGGGACGGTTTTCTCCACCGCGGACCTGGAGGGGACCTGGTTCAACCATGACCTGGTTTCCGCGGATGCTCCGAATTGGTATGGCTGGGACTATTACAAAATCTCCTTTGACAGCGCGGGGAATTCCATCATGCTGGAAAGCCTGGATTCCGACGGATACCATCCGGGGTCCGACATGTCCGGCTGGGCCGTGGCCGCGGACGGGGTGGTCACCAATTCCGGCGCCCCAGCCTTGCACGGCATCATGAGCGATGACAAGCAAACCATAGTCATGACCATGAACGACGGCGGGGGCGGATACGACCTGGCCGTCTTTATCAAAATGCAATAGGCGGCGCCAAGAAATGATCACGAGGGAAAGCTCTCGGATCAGGCAAAGGAGGGAAAGATGAAGGAAAAACTGGAAAAAGTTGGATTGGTGATCCTTTTAACTTTTCTAGCGGGCGTCCAGGAATGCAGGTTGGGAGAAAATCGCGCGGCTGATCCGGGAGCCGAAATGGGAAATCAGTCGGTCCGGGATCAAACCGCAAGTTATAGCAGCCATAAGACCTGGTCCAAATTTTCCGCAGGCGCCAGTCATAATTGCGCGATCTCCTCGGACAGGACGCTCTGGTGCTGGGGCAAAAATGACCGGGGTCAATTGGGGGACGGCGTGACCGCGAGCAGTTCGGTGGCGCAGAAGATTGGCAAGGCCAAGGACTGGGCCTTGGTTGAGAGCGGAGCCGCTCATGCCTGCGCCAAGAAGTCGGACGGCACGCTCTGGTGCTGGGGGGACAATGCCTCGGGCAAGCTCGGGATCGGGAACAAGCCCAACCAGTACCAGAGCTCGCCTTGCAAAGTCACCAAAGCCAAAGACTGGAAAACCGTTTCCTCCGGAACCGACCATACCTGCGCGCTCAAGAGCGACGGGACGCTTTGGTGCTGGGGAGACAACAGCGTTGGCGAGTTGGGGATCGGGAATACCGTGATCAAGAAATCTCCG
>CAIUDS010000586.1 GCA_903897985.1 uncultured delta proteobacterium | reverse complement strand
GCGCACCTGCGGGTCGGCGAACACCTGGTCCATCGTGCCATAACCGCCGGTGGAATGGTTTGCGTCCTCGTCCCGCAGCCCCGGGCTGGCCATGAACCCGAAAATGTTCAAACGGTAATTTATGCTCACCACCACCAACCCGCCCGCCTCGGACAAACGGTCCCCCCAATAAGTCGGCTCGTCGCCGCCTCCGGTGATATACCCGCCGCCATGCACCCAGATCATAACAGGTAACTTGCCGCTCGTTTCGCGCGGGCGCCAGACATTTAGATATAAACAATCCTCCGAGATGTGCTCCGGACCCTTGCTCCCTTCCACAAAACCCTTCTGCATGCACCGCGCGCCGAAAGCAACCGTGTCCCGCACGCCCGTCCATTTCGCCGCCGGCTGCGGCGCTTTCCACCGCAACTCTCCCTTCGGAGCCGCGGCATAAGGGATGCCGCGCCAGACGCAGGTCGCGGTTGCGGTCTCGCTTTCGCCGCGGACCAAACCGGCATTGGTCACGACCGGGTCCGCGCATGAGTCCTGCGCCCGGGCCGTTCCGGCCACCGCGGACAGGAACAATCCGAGGCCAACCAAAGTTATTTTCCTTCGAAACATTTTCATTTGCCCCCTTGAATTCATTTTCTCCATTTCCCGCCCGACTCGATCCATTTTTTCAGGTTGACGGACATCTTGGGCATATCCCGCGAGGCCATGTATTTCTGGATGAACTCGGGGATTTTGATCCCCGGCTCCAGCCTGACCAGGCCATAGGTGAACAGGGTGCTGCGGTCGTCAATTTTCTCGAATTGAAAAAATCCCTGGGAAAACTTGACATCATTGGCCCCGCTCGGGTCGGTGACAAAATCCACCCGGTGCTTCTCCGGATCTATGGTCAGGATATGGGTGTATCTGATGACCAGCACCCGGTAATCGAGTTCCTTGTAAATCACCACCCGGTTCCCTTCGTGGCTGCGGACCTCGCTCTTGGTGATCGCGGGGAAAAATTGGGACTGCTTGTCAAAATCGCAGAACATCTTGAAACACTGCTCGACCGGGGCGTTAATGATGATCATGGCCGCGGCGGTGAAACTCGGCTCGCCGGCCTTGCCTTTATATTTGAGTGCCGGCTCATAGACCCCCTCGCCGGCCAGCAGTTGTTTCCGCTGCTCGGGACTGAACCGCGCAAGCGCGGCCTCGGACGGACTTTTGCTCGCCGGGGATTCCGCCGACAGGGTGGCGGCGGAAATGAGCGCCAGCAAAATCAGCCCGCGGCAAAACCCGGAAAATTTCATCTCCGCCTCCCTGGTTTGAGATTTGTCACCTGCGCCGCTTGACCCCTGATCCCGCTTATTAATCGGTTGCCCAGGCTTTGGAATCCTTGAGGACATGTAGCGTCACCCCTTGTGGGTGACCGGTCAGGCATAAAGCCTGACGCTACCACGGCGCATATCTGCAAGTCCGTTCTGCCTAACCGGGGATCAGGGCTTGACCCGGCGCCGCTTTTACTATATTCAGTTTAAGGACGATGGTCAAAGGTGAATCGGCGCCTGGGCGCCGCCGGGCGAATGATCAACCGGGAGGGGGAACATGGAAATAACCAAAGGGATCAAGGTTTTCATCACGGGCGCGGCCAGCGGGATCGGCCGCTCCACCGCAATCGCCATCGCCGGGCTGGGCGGCAGGCTGTTTCTCACCGACCGCAACGCCCCGGGCCTGGAAGAGACCGCGGAGCTGGCGCGGAAAGCCGGCGGCGAGGTCTGCAAACTCAAGGTCATGGATGTGAGCGACTACGAGGCGGTCAAATCCTTTGCCGACGAAATCCATGACTCATTCGGGCCGCTCGATATCCTCATGAACATCGCGGGCATCGCTTTGTTCGCGCTGCCGGAGGACATGACCCCGGCGCATTGGAAAAAAGTGATTGATGTAAACCTGTTCGGCCCCATTCACGCCATCCAGTGTTTCCTCCCGGAAATGATCCGCGCCAAGGAAGGGCATGTCGTGAATGTCGCCTCCCTGGCCGGCCTGATCGGACTGCCCTGGCACGGCGCTTACAGCGCGTCCAAAGCCGGGTTGGTCCGGCTGTCCGAAGTTCTGCGGGTGGACTTGAAGCAGCATCACATCGGCATTACCGTGGTCTGCCCGGGCGCGGTCGAGACTCCGCTCAAGCAGACCGTGGAAATCCTTGGGGTGGACATGACCCGCCCGGATTTCCAGGAGGTCAAGAACAGATTTTCTCAGCACGCGGTCTCGCCGGAAAAAGTGGCCGACCAAATCCTCCGCGCCATCCGAAAAAATAAATTCCTGGTCATCACTTCCCTCGATGTCCGGTTCTTTTACTACTGCAAACACCACCACCCGCTGATCTACCATTATGTGCTTAATTACATCAGCAACCTCATGAACTCCGGCAGATACCCAAAGCCCTGAACCGGCAGAAGTCAGGCCTCGATTTTTGTGTTAACCACCAAGACCCGAAGGCAACCCAATTCTTAGTGCCTTCGTGGTTCGATTTCCTCGGAATTTGAAGTTCGCAATTCGGGAGTTCCCTAACCCCAAAATCATACCACCAACCCCTGATTTCTCCCCGCCCAATCCTCAACCGCGCCAGTTCCCCTAAGTAATCTAGTAGTCCGACCGTGGTTAAATGTCGGTTTAATGCAGGTAGAGCAGGGCTTGCCCTGCCCGACAAACCGCGCAGTACGCGGCGCCCCTACAATCTATCCGACAAAATGCCGCGGTCCAAATACTAGTATCCGACTATCCGACTTTCTGATTCCGCTTGGATTCGTTCGACCGCGAGGTCGCCGTAATTTCCCGCCCGCCACAAGGGTCGCAGACCCTTGACCCTCTCTAAATTCTGCGAGCGGTATTGGCCGCGAGTCCCGCAAGGCGGGCCCAGTATTTGGACCGAGCTTGGTTGTTGGGCTCAATCGTGGGATAGCTGACCGCCATCCCTCCCAATAGCTGCTTAAGTTGGCTCACATCCGGACCATCTATGACCGCGTTGGCGGAATCGCCCCAGTAGTTGGCGCCGGATAAGGTGGGCTCGGCGTTAACAATGTTCGGGATGGTGATGCAAAACAGTAAAACAATCAATCCGATCCCCAGCGCAATCCTTTGACCTGTTCGCCCTTTCAACATCCCCTCCTTATGCATTATACATGCATGGGTCATATGATCTCTTGATTGGTTTCTATTTCTACTTGCATCAAGACGGTCATGGCTCGG
>CAIUDS010000585.1 GCA_903897985.1 uncultured delta proteobacterium | reverse complement strand
CGAGCAAGAGGTTGCGAAACACGAACCCAAACTGGTCTTTGTGGACGAGCAGAACCGGATCAAAGCCATCGGCGGGAAAAAGGCGCGGCTCAGTTCGGTCAGTTGAAATTCTCTTGATGAAACTCCTCAGCGCGGACCGAATCCTGCCCATCACCCAGCCGCCGGCCAAGGATTCCGCGCTCGTCATCAAAGCCGGAAAGATCGCGGAACTCGGCTCGCGCAAAAACCTGAAAAAGAAATTTCCCCAGGCCGAAGAATTCCACTTCCCCCTGCTCATGCCCGGCCTGGTTAACGCGCATACGCATTTGGAACTTTCGGGTTTGAAACGGCTTTCCGCCGCGGGCGGCTTCACGAGCTGGATCATCCGGCTGGTCCGGGAGAAACGGAAATGGGATTCGGCCCGCTATGCCCGGGCCGCGCAGAAAGAGATCAAGAACCAGCTCCGGCTTGGAATCACCTCGCTCGGAGATGTGCTGAGCGACCCGGTCATGCTCGAAGTGCATCATCAAAGCCCGCTCTTCTCCACCGCGTTTTACGAGCTGATCGAAATCCGGGAGCAGGGCCGGAAATTGAAAATGGAACTGATGGAAACCCATCTGGCCGAATTCAATTTCGCGCTCGGACGGACTCAACTCGGCTTAAGCCCGCATACGCCCTATACCGTCAGCCGCAGCCTCTACCGGCAAGCTGTGGCTTTTGCCAAAAAAAACAGGCTGAGCCTGTGCACGCACCTGGCCGAGAGCGGGGATGAAGTGGAACTGATCAAGAGCGGCTCCGGCCCGATCGCCACCCGCTTGTATTCCCGGGAACTCCTGATGGACATCAAGTTCCAGCCGACTTCGTCCTCGCCCGCGGAATATCTCGCGGACTTGATTGATGACAACATGACACTTATTCATTGCGTCGAGGTCTCGGACTCGGACCTGGACATCATATCGCGCGCCCGCGCCGTGGTCCATTGTCCCAGGAGCAACCTCCATCTGACCGGCAAGCTCGCGCCCATTCCCAAAATGCTCGACGCCGGCATCCCGGTCGGTCTCGGCACCGACTCCCCGGCCAGCGCCGGCGACGCCAACCTCTGGAACGAAATGAAAAAAGTTTTGGAACTGCGCAAGGACTATCCCGGCCGCGAGCTCAAGCCTTATGAAATCCTGCAAATGGCGACTGAAGGAGGGGCCACGGCCATCTTCCGCGAAACCGAACTCGGCTCCATTGAAAAAGGCAAACTCGCCAACCTGATCGCGCTCGACCTGCGCAAACCCCACGCCGGTCTTGACCGGCTATCCGTTCAAATCATCCGCTCCAGCCCGGATGCCATCCAGGCCGTTTTTCTAGGTGGGGAGTTAATCCGTTAGCTTGGAGGCTTCTCCAGGCTTTGCTCCGGTCTTGAGCCATTCAATGACTTTTTCTGGATTTTTAGTGGGATTTATCCAGACGATCTTTTTGAATTCAGGAATTTGATCTTGATATTTCTTCCGGAGATCAGCCATGGTATCGTCGCGGGAAATGACTATTTGATTCGTAGCAAGTGCGGCTTCAATGAGGTGAATATCTTTTAGAATTTTCTTTTTATGACCTTCATTTCTTACCACTTCTTCAATCTTATCCCTTAAGCCCTTATTTTCTGTCTCCGTTGACTCTAAATCATTTATCTTTTTCTGTCCGCGCATCCACCTCTTCCAATTTATGAAAAATCTGGATTTATGTCCTTTCCATTCCTCAGAAATTTCAAAAGTTGAAACAGCCCTATGGCAGATATCATATACTTCGAATAGAAAATCTCTGCAATCTGTGGAAATGGGAGAAGTGGCATCTTCCCCTCCTGCTGAACGAGTCACAGAAGCATCAATAACTAAAATTTTAGGATTTTTTATTTCCACAATTTCAGATATGCTTTTCAGCCGAATCTAGATATCTTTTTTCGGCTTCAAGTTCCACGCTCCCGAAATCTTGAGGCCAATCCCCGAATGAACCATCTTTGTCCAAATCCCTGGAAGGGACTTTAGTAATGCCTTCACTGTCTCTTTCAAACCAGTGCAATTTTATCAGATCGGGAGAAATTTTCCCTTCCGCCACGAGTGTTTGCACAGCCAGGAGCAATAAGGCGCTATGGGTTTCTGCCACCACCCTAACGCCCCTCTTAGCCGCTTCTGCCAGCAAATCCGCCATCTTTACCTGAGCCCTTGGATGCAGATGAATTTCTGGCTGCTCAATATAAACAAGTTGTCCCGGCTTTGCCGTCAATAGGCTAACCAGAACCGGCAATGATTGAGATACTCCGAAGCCAACATCGGCGATGCTCACCAGGTCTTTGGCGCCTCCCCTTTTGCTATGAAGCAAACGGCCAACCTTTATTTCAATGCTGGTCTCACCAATTCTGGTTGTCTCAATATTCGAAGAAAGTTCGAGCTTTTGAAGAGCGTCTTTAAGCTTATTCAAACGATCGTCTCTTGACTCCTGCCAGTGATGAATAACGCTCGCCACATAAACCGGAAAGGTTCCGCGAAAATAGGAAGCAACCATCGTTGCTGGGTAGGCTCGTTCCGGGTTACCTCGCAGTCCGGGCACATGGATAATGTGCCGAATATTGTTTTCCACATATGGCGCCGAAGGGGGCGTAAAGTAAGCTTCTGGTTCAAGCGGAGCATTGGACCGCCTCCTGGTTTCTAATACAAAATGAAGAAACGCATAAAATCTTTTGACTTTCCATTTTGAGAATTTCGGCTCTTTCCTGCCCAGCGTTTTATAAGGCTCTGGAATTATTTTCATGATCTCTTCGTGCGTCATATCAGGTCGGATGGTCGCAAGCGAATTATTGTCCTGATAGGACATCTCGCTTATTTCCAAATCCTGACGCACTTTCTTGAAGATTAGCCTGATTCGGGATGCTTCCTCTGCATGAATATCAATCAAAAACCTATTGCGACAATTATGTTCTGGAAACTTTGACAAAAATTGATCGACTGAATTAAATTTAATATGACTTCCATCCAATACCAATGGGCCGGGCGGATTATAGCTTGATTCTAAAGTCTGTTTCAGCAACAAAAGCGGTTGCATAATGCTGGATTTACCAGAACTGTTTGCGCCAGCAAGTATCGTAAGTGGTCGAATCTCTATGGTGGATTCTTTTGAAATGGATTTATACCCGCAAACCGTGATTGCGGTGATGCCCTGAGCTTGGCCTTTCTTTTTATGATTATTTTTCTTTTCGTTGCTCATCGATTCCTCCCTAGCAATAAGGGTATACCAGACTAGCGATGGCTGTCAAATTTCACTGCGGCTTGAGCGCGAATTTGATCATGCCCCAATATCCGCCGTGGATTTTGGATTGGTCGCGTTCCTGCTCCGCCACCGTCCTGGTGTTGTTAGCCCAGTTCAAATCCAGCGGCACCTTTTGGTCCGGGTCAACCGTGGCCTTGACCAGTTTGGCCGGCTTCACATATTTATATTTGATCCAGTAGTCCTTGCCGTCCCATTTCTCCCTGATCTTCTCGCCGTTCTCGAACACCACCTCAACCTCGACCGGAAACTTGAACTCGCCCAGCCGCCGGATGTTCACCTCGCTGTAATACTGCTTGTTCGCGTTCTCCTTTTTCGCCGCGGGCTCCGCTTTTTTCTTTTCCGCCGCCTCCGGGTCTGCCACCGACACGGTGTAATCATATCCCTCTCCCGCCGCGACCTCCTTGGTGATAACCTTGTCCACCGAGTAGTCCAGGATGTAGTTGTTGTAAAGCGCCTGGTCGAAGAACCAATTCAAATCCTGTCCCGAGACCTCGTTGGCCGCCGCCACGAAGTCCGCGGTCTTGGGATGTTTGAATTTCCAGCGCTCGAAATACGCGCGCATGACCTTGTTCATGGTTTCCCTGCCCAGGTAGTTCTCGAGCGTGATCATCATCATGGCCGGCTTGTCATAGCTCATGGCCCCGTAGCTCGCGCCGCTGTAATACTGCCAGGCGTTGCGCCGGATCGGGTCGGCATTGGGCGTCCGGGTGTAGGTGTAGCGGCGGGTTTGCAGGTCGTCCACCTTCAGCCCTATCCAGTCCACGAAACTGGTTTTGGCGCCGTAAAGGTCGCGCATGATCTGGATTTCGGAATAGGTGTTGATCCCCTCGTCCATCCAGGAGTCCTCGAACTCGTTGCTCGCCACCAGGTGGTACCAGAAGTTATGTCCGAACTCGTGGATGATCACCATCTCCAGCGTGCGCACGCCCTTGGGCAAACCGATCACCGTCCCGGCCGTGATCAAAGTCGGATACTCCATCCCGCCGGTCTCGCCCGCGCCACGCGCCGGGTCAATCACGGTCAGGTTCGGGAACGGATAGTTCCCATACCATTTCTCGAAATACTCGATCCCCAGTTTGGCCGCGTCCACATGGCGCTTCCCCTGCGCCCGGTGCTCCTTTTGAACCAGCGCCCGGATCTTGACCCCGTTCTGTTCGCCGGTGAACTCGAGAAAATCCGGACTGGTGGTCCAGACAAAATCGTGCACATCCTCGGCATGATAAAAATGCGTGGCCGTGCCGTCGTTGTTATCGGTCTTGCTCACCTCGAGCCCGGTCGCGCCCAGGATGTTCTTCTCCGGAACCGTCATCTTCACATTATAGACCCCGAAGTCCGCGAAAAATTCCGTGTGCGCATGGTACTGATGACAGTTCCATTTGCCGTCCTGCCACACCCCGATTTTGGGGAACCATTGCGACACGAAAAAATAATCGCCCTTGGCCCCGCTCCGCGCAATCGGCGGCTCGGGCAGCTTGTTCACGAACTCGATATTCACCGCGATGCTCGCGCCCGGCAACAGCGGCTTGGGCAAAGGCACGCGGAACACCGTCTTGTCCTCCGCGTTGTCATCGTCCGGATGGATGAACTCCATCTTGCCGGTCAGGTCTTCTCCGCTCGCCAGTTTCAGGCTCTTGACCTCGATGAACCCCAAAGTCTTGTCCTCCAGCTTCTCCTCCTTCATCCCGGAGTGCGCCTCCTTCATGAAGGACGACTTGTTGTTCCGGAATGCATTCGGATAAAGATGAAACTGGAGTTCGCTGACCGAGTCCTTGGACTGGTTCTGCCAGGTCAGCGTCTCCTTCCCCGTAACCGTGTGCGTCTTGGGATCGAGCTTCGCTTCCATGTCATAGTTCGCAATCCGCGGGCTCAAGGGCTTCTCGAAAATCACCATCTGCGCCTGTCCCGCCCATGACAGCACAAAGGCGATCATGGTCAAGGCAATTCTCGCCGCAATTTTTTCACTCATCGTCTCCTCCTTTTCACTGCTTTTTCGCTTCCCCCGCCAAAATGAACTCGGACAATTTCCGGGCGATCAAAAGGTTTCCCAATTCATTGGGATGCAGCCAGTCCACGCCCAGGTAAAATATTTTATTCTTTTCCAGGAATTTGTCATTGAACCGGGCATGGATTTTTTCCAAATAGGGCCGGTATTGGTCCTGGCCGAGAAGGTCTTTCAAACCCAGGAAACCTTGTTCCATTACTGCGGCCTGCGAGAACACCTCGAGCGCGTTTGCTTTCGCGAATTGACGGATCGCGTCGCGGTATTCCGGGGGCACGCCCCAAGCGTCAATCAGGATCAGCCGGACGCGATGCTCGCGGCAGAGCCGGGCGATTTCGAGCAGGTTGTCCCGGAAATCCTCGAGCGGCACCCGGGCGCGCTGATACGCGGCATCCTCATCGGGCTTGGGTCCCGAGGGTCTTCTCGGCTGGGTGGCCACGCTGTATAAAAACAGCGGGACCTTGCCGATGATGGTGTGGCTGACCAGAAGATCGGTGAGCCGGCGGAACCCGCCGGCCGGGATCGGTTGCCAGGAGCCGGGCGTCCCGGCCATCACCTCCCGGTCCGCCCCGAGAAAAATCGGCCCGGACATTCTCAGCCACGAGGGCAGGCTGTCGTTGAACCCGAACTGCGCGATCACCAGGTTGGGATGAAGATCGAGGAGTTGCTGGTCCAGCCAGATCAGGCCCTGGCGGCTGGTGTAACTGGGGTACCCGGCGTTGATCACCTGGGCATGGAGGCCCGGGTTCAAACGGTTAAGCTCCTGCTCCAGCAAAGCCGGATACGAGTATCGGCCCTCCAGGTTCCAGCCGAAGGTGACCGAATCGCCGATACAAATGACCCGGTAGGCGGGCGATGCAGGGCTCAAGGCATAATCGGTGTCCGCGCGCAGACCCTGGGAATTGATTTTGACCGGATAGCGGAACTTGATGAAGGGCGCGAACAGGGACAGGCGGATCTTGTTGGTGATGATCTTGTCCGCGCCTGGTTTGAGCCGCGCCCACTTATACTCGTCAAATTCGCTTACGCGGAAAAAATCGAAGCTGGGATAAAAATAGAGCTGCAGGGCCGCCTCCAAAACCGCGAGCGAGCAGACGATGACGATCAGGAGCTTGGCCGCAAACTTGGCGCCTGACTTCAGCGCCGAGGCCATCCCGGCTCCCCCGGCAAAGACCCGCTTTTTGAATTCCGATCCGCCATCTTTTAATTATGCCTAATTTTACATAATTACGGTTCGGGCCGTTCCAGGCCGCCCATCCCGAACCTAGCCCGAGACCGCCAGGCCCTGTTTCCGCAGATAGGCTTTCAGTTCCGGGATTTTGATCATTCCGAAATGGAAGACCGAGGCCGCGAGCAAAATGGTCGCTCCGGCTTGGGCGGCCTCGAGGAAATGCTCGAGCTTTCCGGCGCCGCCCGAGGCCACCACCGGGGCCTTGACCACCGCGACCATCTTCTTGATCACGGGCAGGTCGTAACCGGTCTGGGCGCCGTCGCCGGCCTTGCTGGTGGGGAGGATGCAGCCCACTCCGAACCCATCCACTCTCTTCGCCCACTCGACTGCGTCCGTTCCGGTGGCGGTCCGGCCGCCGTCAATATAAACCTCGTAGCCCGAAGGCAGCTTGGGGTTGCGATCCACATCAATTGCGACGGTGACCCGGTCCGGCCCGAACTCTTTGACCATGTCCTTGATCACCTCCGGCTTGCGAAAGGCCGCGGAACTGGTCGAGATCTTGTTGGCGCCGGCCTTGAGCACGGCCTCGGCTGAGGCCACATCTTTGATCCCGCCGCCCACGGTGAACGGCACGGTTGCCGCCGCGGCGACTTTTTTCACCACCTCGAGCAGGGTGGGCCGGTTCTCGATGGTGGCCGTAATGTCGAGCATGGCCAACTCGTCCGCGCCCGCGGCGCAGTAAGCCTTGGCCGCCTCGACCGGATCGCCCGCGTCGCGGATGTCCACGAAATGAACGCCCTTGACCACCCGGCCTTTTTGCATGTCCAGGCAGGGCATAATTTTAACAATGGATTTCATCGGTTCCTCCTTGCGCGCCGGCTAAAACCCGGCATCACGCTAAAATGTTACTCTGAACCTTGCGGAAAGCCAAGCCGAGGAAAAAGGTTCACGGTGAACGGTGAATGGTTAACGGTAATTCACCTTGAACCGTTCACCGCGTAACATGCACCGTGAACCGCATTATTTGAAGTAGCACTGGAACGGCTGGGGCAGGTCCTTGCCGCCGAGGTTTTTATCGAGGAACCGAGTGAGGTCCTTGGTGTTATAGGTGTGCCAGAACAAAATATTCTTGTCCTTCAGGTCGTGGTCCTTCAGGTATTTGATCATGGCGGCCATGGTCTTGGCGGTGTAGGTGGTGTCGAGGGTCAGGTTTTCGATTTCGCTCACCAGCTTCTTGGCCGCCAGCGCCTCGTCCGTGATCTTGGCGTATTCGCCGCCGAAGAATTCATGGATCATCGAGATGTCGCTCTTCTTGAAGCGGAGTTCCGGGAGGGCCGCGCCGCCTTTGCGCAGGTGCTTGACCGCGCGGTTCAGGATGCTGGCCACGATCCTTTCGTTGCAGGCCACATAATCGGTGATGCGCACGCCCACGGTTTTGGTTTTCATTCCCAAAACCTTGGTCCCCAACTGGATTCCAGCCATGGTGCCGCCGGTGCCCGCGGTCACGAAGATATAATCCGGCTCGGGCAGAAGTCCGGCCGCGATCTGTTTCTTGAGCTCGAACATGGCGTTGAAATAGCCGAGCGCGCAGGTGGCGGACGACCCGAAGGTTGGGATGTAGAAGGGGAACTGCATCTTGCCCCAGTCGAAGTTTTTGAGGAACTGGTAAAGGATCACGAACGGAACCAGGTAGGGGGAATTGACATGGTTGAACTCGACGCCCATGGTCTTGTCAATCATCATGTGTTTGCACATGTAGTCGGTCGGGCATTGCTTGAAGAACACGCCCACGATCTTGAAGCCGAGGTCGTGGCCGTAAATGCCCGAGGCCAGAATCTGGTTGGACCCGAGCGCGCCGGGCGAGATGGCCACGGTCTTTCCCGAGGCCTTCATGGCCGCGAGCAGGAACTCCATGATCCGGACCTTGTTGCCGCCCAGCTTGGTCGAGCTCAGGTCGTCACGCTTGACCCAGAGGCTGGGGTAGCCGAGCTTTTCGCCCAGCTTGGTCATTTTTTCCACCGTGGTGGGATAGGACCCCATGGGGATAAAGGGAATGGTCTTTTCCAATTGCGGATACGCCAAAAACAATTCCGGCTTGCTCATGCGACTACTCCTGCTTAATCAAACTTTACTAAATTCATAATAATCAGGCCGGACCGCAAAAGCAAATCGAAAGCGGCGGTTGCAAAACCCGCTTACAATTGCTATAAGAATGTCTGATTCCATTATCGAAAAAAAGGGAGAGCCGATGAAAAACAAAAGAAACGGGATTTATCGGGCGATTGCGTTTGCGGCCATGGCCGTGGTCATGAGTTGCGCGATCCGGTCCATGCCGGATTATGAGAAGAACCCGACCCTGCCCCAGGTGAGCGGCACACTCCGTGTGCCCGGGTTGCGCGGCAGCGTGCAAGTCTATAGAGACCAGTGGGGCGCGCCGCACATTTTCACCGAGAACGAGCACGACCTGTTTTTCGCCGACGGGTATGTCCAGGCCCAGGACCGGCTGTGGGAGATCACCCTGTTCCGCGCGATCGCCATGGGCCGGCTGTGCGAGATTTTCGGAAATGTCGGCGTGCCCAGCGAGTCGGCGATGGGCATGAAAATTTCGACGCTCGAGATGGACAAGCGCATGCGCATCATGGGCATGAACTATCTCGGCCAGGTCGGCGAAGTCCTGCTCGCCAAGACCAACCCGGAAGTCCTGGCCCAGCTCCAGGCCTTTACCGATGGCTTGAACGCCTTTGTCGCGCAGAACAAGGGCCATCTCCCGATTGAGTTCCAGGTGCTTTATTTCGAGCCGGAGCCGTTCCGGCCCGCGGACATCATCGGGCTCTCGCGCTTCTACGGGTCCATGCTGTGCGCGAACCTGAATGAGGAGTTGAGCCGCTACGCCTTGGCGCAGAAGCTGGGCGAGGACACGATGTGGAAGCTGATGCCGCTGCATGAATCGCTCGGGCCGACCGTGGTCCCGAAGGACATGCTCCAGAACCGGCTGTCCGCGCCCGGCCCCTTGACTCCGGGGGGCCGGCCGAATCTTCCCGCGGTGAGTTTATCCGCGGATGCGGCCATGATTTTGGCCGAGACTGAACAGGCTGTGCGCGCCGCGGCCTTTTTCCCGAGCAACCAGGCCAGCAACAACTGGGTGGTCGGGCCCAAGCTCACCACCACCAAAACCGCCATGCTCGCGAACGACCCGCACCTGTTCCATATCGAGCCCTCGCTCTGTTACGCCATGCAGCTGAAGGGCGCGGGCTTTGACGCCTATGGCGTGGCCTTCCCCGGCCAGCCCTTCATCGTGATGGGCCACACCCGGAAACTGTCATGGGGCGCAACCGTGACCAACGCCGATGTGCAGGACTTGTTCATCGAGAAGACCGACAAGGATCACCCCAACCAATATTTTTACAAGGGCTCGTGGCGCGATTACGCGGTGCGCAAGGAGATCATCAAGATCCGGCCGGGCCTGGTCCAGACCGGGCCGACGCGGCGTTTGCAGGAAAAGGAAATCACCATCCGGCATACCGTGCATGGACCGGTCATCAATGACATGGCGGCCAACCTGCCGAAGGACACGCCGCCTTTGGCCATGCGCTGGGTCGGCTGGGATTTTTCGCGCGACCCGAACCTGTTCGCGCATTTCAGCGACGCGGTCACGGTTGACAAGTTCAAGGCCGCGATGGAGAGCGTGGATTTCGACAAGACCAAGGTCATCAATGTCGCGATCATGTATAACATCCTGATGAAAGGGACGAGCATCTCGGACTTCATCCGGGCGCAGGAAAACAATGAGCTGCTCAATATGAACTGGGTGGGCGCGGACGCGGACGGCCATATCATTTATCTCCCGGGCGGCTTGGTGCCGATCCGGAAAAAGGGCTTCGGGCTCGTGCCGGTCCCGGGCGAGAACGGCGATTACGACTGGACCGGTTTCATCCCGCTGATGGAGACGCCGCATGCGATAGACCCGGAGCGCGGCTATATGGCCACGGCCAACAACAAGGTGGTGGACATGGAATGGTACCCTTATGTGTTCGGGAGCAATTACGACATGGGCTGGCGCGCCTGGCGGATCGAGGAATTGATCAACCAGCTCAAGCCCCTGGACATGAACGACATGAAGCGCATCCAGAACGATGTCCATGTCAAGCAGGCTGACATCTTCGTGCCCATCATCCTCAAAGCCGTCGAGACCAAGAATGTGAAGGACCAGAAATTACTCGAGGCGGTGAAAGCCCTGCGCGAATGGAACCGCGAGGCCACCATTGACAGCATCGGCTGTTCCATCTTTGTCGAGACCCTGAGCCATCTGACCGACCGGGTCCTCAAAGACGACTTTGACAAGAAGACCTACGACAAGCTGATCAAGGATAATGCCAACCAGGTCGTGCAGATGTGGGTGATCAAGGGCGAGTCCGAATATTTCGACGACCAGAAGACGCCGAACAAAAAGGAAGATATGAATGACATCCTGGTCCTGTGTCTGGAAGACGCGGTCAAGTGGCTGAGCAAAAATGCGGGCAAGGACATGAAGGACTGGCAATGGGGCAAAATCCACACCATCGAGTGGTATCATCCCATGGGCTTCATGGCCCTGCGCGACCTGAGCATCGGCCCGTTCCCCCATCCCGGCACCGGCAACACCATCCGCTGCGCCGAGCCCATGGGCTTCGGCTCCCGAAAATACATGGCCTTCGGCGGCCCGGTCATGCGCCACATCATGGACATGAACGACCCGGATAATGCCCAGCTCGTGATTGACGGGTCCGAATCCGGCCAGTGGCTCTCGCCCCATTATAGCGATCAGCACAGCCTTTGGTATAACAGCAAATACATGACCGGCCGCATGAGCCCCGACCTGGTCAAGGCTGAAGCCGAATCGCTGCTGACCCTCGAGCCGGAGAAATAAAAAAGGGGCCGCCATCCTGGGTCAAACTTTGACGGCGGGATCAAATCGCGCTAAGCTGGAAACTGGGAATGGTTAAAACCGTCGAGATAAAAAACTTCAAATCCGTTAAGGGCCTTAAGATCCGCCCCCGACGGATCAACCTTTTCATCGGTTCGCCCAACAGCGGAAAGTCCAATATCCTGGAGGCCATTTCTATATTTTCATATCAAAGAACCCAAAACCTTAAATCCCTTATCAGATTCCAGAATTCCTATGAACTGTTCTTTGATCAAAATATCGAGGAAACCATAGCCATCTCTCTTGACAAAGACTCGTGTACGATAAGTTCCGCACAGGACACCTATCTATTGAATATCCATCGCGGAGAAGCCGGCAAGGAAGCCGCCGCCCATTTTTCCATCAATGGAAGCATTTTCAAGGATAACACGAGCGACCTTCCGCCATGCAATGTTCATTACTATAAATTTGTCGTTCGAGAAAAAGAAATGTTCCTCAGTTCCAAACCCGGGCCGCTCCTGCCTCCGGACGGGGCCAATCTTCCAACCGTGATCATTACGAACAAGGAGCTCCGCAATTTCATTTCAGAACTGCTCAAGGATTTTCATATCCAACTCAATGTGCGCCAGACCGAGAACACCATCGAGGTGATGAAGCAGACCGAGGACATCACCATTTCCTATCCCTATCTGAGTCTTTCCGACACCTTGCAGCGGATCATATTTTATTATGCGGCCATGGTCTCAAACCGCGGGGCGGTGCTGCTGTTCGAGGAGCCGGAATCCAACTCGTTCCCCTATTACACCAAATTCCTGGCCGAACGGATCGGCCTGGACCAACGCCAAAACCAATATTTCATTTCCACCCATAACCCGTATTTCCTGATCTCCTTGATCGAAAAGACGCCCGCGGCCGAGCTGGCCGTTTTCTTGACCGGGATGAAGAATTACCGGACCGAGGTCAAGGCGCTGGCCAGGAAGGAAATCTCCGAAATCCTGGATTTGGGCGCAAGCGCCTTTTTCAACCTCGACGCCCTGGCCGGAAAATAGGCGATGATCTATTTCGAGTGCAAGCCGGACGAGAAGCTGGTCAGGACCCTTGCCGGCTTTGGCCGGCGCGAACTCAAGCACGGCGCCAACAAATCCGAAATCTGCAAGCTCTTGGAAAAGTCCCGCGGCTGCAAGGCGCTCCTGGACGAGGACCCGCTTTCGCACCAAGAGCCTTATTTCAAGAAATTGCCCCGGACAGCCGTCAAAGATTTCCCGGCCTGGAGCCTGCGCCTCCTGCAGGACCGCAATTCCAATACCGTGATCATGCTTTGCCCAAGGCTGGAAGGCTGGATTTTAGGGCTCGCCGAATCCAGCGGTATCAGCCTCGTAGATTTCAACCTGCCCGCCGAGGAAAACAAACTCCATGAGGTTATTAATACCCGGCTGGATAACTATCAGAAATTTCTCAAAGAACTCTTAAAGAGAAAATCGCCGTCCTTGATCTCGCTCCAAAAACTTCTGAGAGCGAAATAGACGAAGGAAAGAATCATCTGGGGTCAGTGCTTTACTTAAAACTTAACTCCAAAGCCGATCCCGGCCGTTAGTTTTGCTCCCGGATCAAGGAGCGACGACTTTAATGGTATTTTCCGCGGTCGCCTCTCCGCCCGCGCCGCTTACCT
>CAIUDS010000584.1 GCA_903897985.1 uncultured delta proteobacterium | reverse complement strand
TAGGAAGGAGAGCTAAATGAAGTTATTTGCGGGAAGCTGTCCGGGCAAGCCGGACGCGGTTTTCATTTTTTTGTTTCAGGACGGCAAAGAGCTTAAGGGCCTGGCCAAGGAAATTGAGCGGCAAAGCCGGGGCGGGCTGAGCCGGGTCCTCAAGAGCGGGTTCAAGGCCGGGCGGCGGGATTGCGAACTGCTGGTTTTGCCCGAGGGCAAATCCGGGTTCGCGGTTTTGCTCGGGCTGGGCAAGTCCGAGCAATTCAGCGCCGAGGTCCTGCGCGAGGCGGTGGCCGCGGGATGGAAAAGGATTTCGCGCTATCGGGTCAAACGGATCGAAATCGAGCTGCCCCCTCCGGAGCAAAGCGGGTTAAGCTGGGAAGAAGCGGCCCGGGCCGTGGGCGAGGTGTGCTGGCTTGCCAATTATAAATATTGCGAGTTCAAGAAGGCGGAGAAGAAGCGCGACTATGAAGTCTGGCTGCTCGGGCCGCGGGAGAAGCTCGCAAAGGCCTTGAACAGCGCGACGGTGGTGGGCGAGGAACACGGTCATGCGCGGGACCTGATCAACCGGCCGGGGTTCAATCTTTATCCGGAGAGTTTCGCGCAGGAAGCAAGAATAGCCGCCCGGAAATTCGGGCTTAAGCTCAAGGTTTATGACGAACGGGCTTTGGCCCGGATGGGCTATAACGGCCTGCTGATGGTGGGCCGGGGCAGCCGGCGGCCGCCGCGGCTGCTCGAGCTCAGGTACAACGGCGCGGGCAAGGACCGGCCTTTGATCGCCCTGATCGGCAAGGGCGTGACCTTTGACACGGGCGGCATTTCCCTCAAGACGCCCCAGGGCATGGAGCAGATGAAAGGGGACATGACCGGGGCCGCGGTGGTGCTTTCGGCCATGAAGTCGGCGGCGCGGCTGAAATTGAAGCTGAACCTGGCGGGGGTGATCCCGCTGGCGGAGAACATGCCGGGCGGCGGGGCGCAGCGGCCGGGGGACATCATCCGGTATGCCGACGGGACCACGGTGGAGGTGATGAGCACGGACGCGGAAGGGAGGCTGATCCTGGCCGACGGGCTTTATCACGCGCAAAAGCTTGGGGCCGGCCAGATGCTGGATGTGGCCACGCTCACGGGGGCGGCGAAAATCGTGCTGGGCCGGTTTGCGATCTGCCTGATGGGCAACGACGAGGGGCTATTGGCCAAGGTCAGCGAGGCCGGGGCCAAGTCCGGAGAAAGGTGCTGGATTCTGCCGACCTGGGACGATTACCTGGACCTGATCAAGAGCGAGGTCGCGGACCTGAAGAACGGCCACTGGGGCCGCGAGGCCGGGACCATCGTCGGCGGGGTGTTTTTGAAAAAGTTCGTGAAAGCGGTTCCCTGGGCGCACCTGGACATCGCGGGCACGGACTGGTCGGAGGACGCGCATCCGTATTTGGGGAGAGGTCCGACCGGGAAGGGCCTGAGATTGCTGGTGAGATACCTGGAAGACTTGGGCAAGGGGGCGTGAGAGCGGGAGATCATGAGAACATGAGAAAATGCGTTTGCCGGTTTGCCACTTGACAAGTAACCGCCGGAATTATTAAATAAGGGGCAAGGGAATGAGGATCCTGGTCATAGAAGATGAGAAGAAGGTAGCCAGTTTCATCAAGCGCGGGCTGGAAGAGGCCGGGTACTCGGTTGACCTTGCGAAGGACGGCGAAGAGGGCATCTACGCGGCCGAATCCGAGGATTATGATTTGATCGTGCTCGATTTGATCCTGCCCCGGAAAAGCGGGCTGGAGGTTTGCAAGGAACTCCGGCAAACCAAGATCCGGGCGCCCATCCTGATCCTTTCCGCCAAGGACTCGGTGGACGACAAAGTAATGGGCCTGGATGCCGGCGCGGACGATTATTTGGCCAAGCCCTTCGCCTTCAACGAGCTTCTGGCCCGGATCCGGGCGCTGCTCCGCCGCGGCGAAGCGCTCTCCCCGGTCAAGCTCATGATCGGGGATCTGGTCCTGGACACGGTCTCGCGGGAAGTGACTCGGAGCGGCAAGGAGATCAAGCTGACCAACCGCGAATACGCCCTGCTCGAATATTTCATGATCAACGCCGGCAAGATCCTTTCCCGCACCCAGCTCTCCGAGCATGTCTGGGACTACACCTTTGACACCTTTTCCAATGTGATAGATGTGTATATCAATTATTTACGCAATAAAGTTGACCGGGACTTCGAGCCCAAGCTGATCCAAACCGTGCGCGGGATCGGCTATGTGCTCAAGCTTCCCAAAGAGGCGGAGGAAAAAGCCGAAACCAAATCCTGAGCCGTGGCACCCTGAAATCCCATGGAGAGAACCAGACCCAGACTTGTGCTTAAAACCCGCTGGCTGGCCGGAATCGGCGGGCACCGCTTGACCGTCAATCGGGTTCGGCTCCTGGTATTCGTAGTTATTCTGGTCGAGTTGCTGGCCGGCGCCGGCGCGGGCATTCTGGTCTATGCCGGGTTCTGGTGGGTAAAAGTCCTGGCCCTGCTTCTGTTTTCGGGCTTTCTCCTGGCCGGAATCCGGGCGATGATCCTGATCCGGAAAAGCGAGTTCGGGGAGATCGTAACCTGTCTTTCCGGCCTGGCGGAAGAGCAAACCCGGAACCGGGTGTATTTCGACCGGCCGGATGACGACCTGGGCAAGACCGGCCTGCTCCTGAACCGACTGCTGGACCATTCCGACGAGCGGCTGGAAAAACAACGGCGGTTGATCGGGGCGATTTCTCATGATTTAAGGACTCCGCTGACCATCCTCAGGGGGGACATGGAGGTTGCGTTGCTGCGGCCGCGGCCGGTGGAGGAATACCAGGAGATCCTGCAGTCGAACCTGGAGGAAGTTGACCGGATCAGCCGGTTGGTGGAAGACCTGCTGACCGTGAGCAAGGCTGAAGCCGGGGACCTGAGAATGGTTTTCCGGCCGGCAAACCTGAGCCAGATTTTGACCGGGTTGCATTCGGATTACGCGAAATTGGCAGCCAAGAAAGGCACGGACTTGACAATAGATGCCGAAAATGGCATAATTATAGAAATTGACGAACATCGGATTAAACAGCTATTTGCAAATTTGATTGAAAATGCGATACAATATTCCCCAACCGGCGGAAGGATTGATTTGATTTTGCGCAGGGGAGAGAAGGAGGCCTGGGCAGTGATCAGAGATCAGGGCATTGGCATCCCGCCCGAAGAGCTTCCTTATATCTTCGAACCCTTCTACCGCGGGGGCGAGGCCAAGAGATTGGCGAGCAAAGGCTACGGCTTGGGGTTGAGCATTTGCAAACAAATCGCAAATGCGCATAATGGAGACATTGATGTGGAAAGCCGGGTCGGACCGGAGAGCGGCACGACCTTTAAAGTGCGGTTTCTGTTGTGAGGGGCCGGGATTTTTGGTAAGAAAATTCTAATGGTATTTTAAGCTGGTTTTAATAGTAAGTTGGTATAATAAAAGGGAAGTCCAGGATCGGAACAAAAAGGGGGGTGATAGTAGGAAAAAAGGAGACATTGGGATCTTGAGAGATGGGAGCAGGAAGATATCCTGTTTCCGAAGGCAATCTGTAAATAAGGAATCTGAGGTTGAGGCATGGGGAAAAGTCGCGGGCGAAGACAGATTGCCAGGGACAGCTGAAATGGATAGATAGATGTGGAGGCTCTAAAGAGGAAAAGTGGAAACTGGAGTTAGAGAAAGAGCAAGAGAAAAAAATAATAAGCAAGGAGGACGAGAGAAATGAAGAAACTATTGGGAATTTTTGCAATTTTGACGCTTCTGGCGATTCCGGTTGGGCTGTATGCCCAGGTGGAAGCCGGAGCGGGCGCCATCAAGCTGGGCGTGCACATTGATACCGGTTACCGGTATTCGGCCGAGTCGAACAACAATCCGGATTCGAACGATGTTTACTGGCAGGGTTATGAGACCTTCAACGTCGAGAATGTGATTCTGGGGCTTTCCGGGAAAGTGGGCGACAAGGTGACCTGGAAGATCAACGAGGCTCTGGTTCTTGGCACATCTGGTACAGCCACTCTTCTGGATGCTAATGTGGAATGGAAGCCGATTGACCAGGTTGGAATCATCGTGGGACGGCAATTGCTTCCGACCGCCTTGGCCAATGCTCCGCACATGATCAAAATCCTGCACCTGAACCAGGCTCCCCTGATGATCACGGGCGGGTACAATGCTCCCCTGCTGATAGCCAAGGGGACGGCGATTCCGCTGATGATTCCGCTTCCCAGTTGGCAGACCGGCGCGGGCCTTGACATCAACTTCAGCGGCGTCAACCTTACCTACACCTATTACAATGGCGAGCTGCAAGGTTTGAATTCGCTTGCCGGCGGAAATGACATGCTGACCGAGGCTGACAAGGAAAAGGGCGGCATCGTGTCCCTTGGTTACAATGGAGAGGTCGGCCCTGGCAAACTGATGGCTCGGGCCTATTATTTCGGCGAATCCTCGGATATCAACGGGGACGAGCCGGATTCCTCGGACCTGGCCGGATGGGGATTGGGCGCGCTTTACAATGCGGACAAATTCTTCCTGGGCGCCGAGTATGTGAACAAGACCTGGACTCCCCAGGATCAGATTCAGGATGCGCTTGATCAGGATAATGTGAACCAGTTTGGTTGGTATGGCTTGGTGGGCGGACGCTTCAGTTCCCTTGAAGTGGTCTATCGCTATGACTTCATTGATTACCAGAACATCGATTCTGATGCTGCCAGGGATATAGACACCGAGCAGTGGCACACCATCGGCGTCAACTACCTGATCAACGACAACACCACCCTCGGAATGAACTATGTGTGGAAGATCCCCGAGGAGCCGGATGGAGTTGATTATCCCAACATCAATGAGTTCTCGATCATGATGGAACTCGACATGCTGTGATCTGATTATTGCCGATTGCAGCCGGCCGGCCCCGAGGGGCCGGCCGGTTCTTTTTGGGAAGAGCGATAAGCGAAGAGGGATTGGCGAAGGAGGTTTCAGTCCCCATGCCGCGGCTCTTTGAAGAAAGGCCGGCCCGCTCGGATCAGGCCGTGACTTTGATTTCCTCTTTCGGGGCATCGAGCGCCGGCACAACTGAAAACCAGCTTTTCCAGGGGAAATCGAACTGGTCTTGGTTGCGGCAATTATCGCTTGTCCGTGATCGCCTCCAAAACTTCCTTGAGGTTCGGAAGCTCATGGATCGGATAAACCTTGATCCAGGCGACCTTGCCGTTTTCATCAATCAACACATTGGCGCGTTCGGAAATGCCGTCCTGCTCGCGGAACAGCCCCAGTTGCTTGGCCAGGCCGCCGTGGGGCCAAAAATCAGCCACCAGTTGCACATCCTTGATCCCCAAATCCTTGGCCCAGGCCGCCTTGGAGGGAGAGGAATCCACACTCACGCCCAGCGGCACCACATTGAGTTTTTCGAATTCCTTTTTGTTTTCCTCCAGGCTCTTCATCTGCATGGCGCAGACCGGGGTCCAGGCCAGCGGATGAAAGGACAG
>CAIUDS010000583.1 GCA_903897985.1 uncultured delta proteobacterium | reverse complement strand
GGTTAAAAGTGGCAAAAAACTGGATAGCCTGTTAGAATATTTAAGGAAAGAAAATGATAAAACCTGGGGGGCTTTTGAAGCGGGAAGTATTTGTCTTTTTCAAAGCCAACTGCACCCGAGCGGCGCAGTTTATACGGCGCTGCGCGAAGAGGCCTTGAGGGGAGAAAGGGGAGAGGAGTAATGAGCAAGGACAAGAAAGCGGAAGTGGAAGACAAGGAAAAGAAGAAGGAAGAGAAGGAAAAGTCCATCACGAGCACGATCGAGGCGATCGAGAAGCAGTTCGGCAAGGGCGCGATCATGCGGCTGGGCGCGGAGGGCCGGATCCCGGATGTGGAGGTGATCCCGACCGGGTCGCTGGGTCTGGATTTGGCCCTGGGCGTGAGCGGCATGCCCCGCGGGAGGGTGTGTGAAATTTTCGGACCCGAGGCCAGCGGCAAGACCACACTGGCGCTGCACCTGGTCTCGGAGGCCCAGAAGCAGGGGGGCATTTGCGCCTTCATAGACGCGGAGCACGCCCTGGATGTGGGCTACGCGCAGAAGCTGGGCGTGAATGTGCAGGACCTGTTGATCAGCCAGCCGGACTATGGCGAACAGGCGCTCGAGATCACGGACACTCTGCTCAAGACCGGCGCCATCAGCGTGGTGGTGATAGACTCGGTGGCCGCGCTCACCCCCAAGGCCGAACTCGAGGGCGAGATGGGCGACTCCCACATGGCGCTCCAGGCCCGGCTCATGAGTCAGGCCATGCGCAAGCTCACCGCCAGCATCTCCCGCTCCAAGACCATCATCGTCTTCATCAACCAGATCCGCTCCAAGATCGGGGTCATGTTCGGAAACCCCGAAACCACCACCGGCGGCAACGCCCTCAAATTCTACGCCTCCGTCCGCCTCGACATCCGCCGGATCGGCCAGCTCAAGCAGGGCGCCGAGGTGATCGGCTCGAGGGCGCGCGTGAAAGTGGTCAAGAACAAACTGGCGCCGCCGTTCCGGCAGGCCGAGTTCGACATCATGTATGGCGAGGGAGTCAGCCGCGAGGGCGAGGCCCTGGACTTGGGACAGAGCCTCGGCATCGCCGAGAAGATCGGGGCCTGGTATGCCTTCAAGGGCGAACGGCTGGGACAGGGCCGCGAAAATTCCAAGTCGTTCCTCAAAGCCCACCCCGAAATCCGGCTCGAGATTGAGGCCCTGGTCAAAGAGCGCTACAAGTCCGAACTGGTGGGGCCGGCGGTGGCGGTGGCGGAAGAAGCCAAGGAAGATTTTTAACAGGAGGACTTAAATGACAACGCAAGCGCCAGCGGGCGGAGGCAAGCCGCCCACGACTCCGGGAGCGCCCGGAGCGGCCAAGCCGGCCGGGATCGAGTTGAATGATATCCTGGGCGTGGCCATGAAGGCGGGCGCCAGCGACATCCATATCAAGGCCGGCCTGCCCCCGATTTTCCGGATTGACGGCCAACTCTATCCCTATAAGGAATCGCCGCGGCTGAGCCCGGATGTGGTCAACAAGATGGCCTTCGGGATCATGACCAAGGGCCAGCAGGACAAATTCAAGGACGCGGGCGAAGTGGACCTGGCCTATGGCGTGCCCGGTCTGGGAAGGTTCCGCGTCAATATCTTCCAGCAGCGCGGCACCATCGGCATCGTGCTGCGGGTGATCCCGTTCGCGGTCAAGACCATCGAAGAGTTGTTCCTGCCCCCGGTCGTGGCCAAACTGGCCACGGAGCAGCGCGGGCTGATCCTGGTCACCGGGACCACCGGCAGCGGCAAAAGCACCACGCTGGCGGCCATGATTGACTTGATCAACGCCACCCGCACCTGCCACATCGTAACCATTGAAGACCCCATCGAGTTTTTGCACCGCGATAAAAGGAGCATCGTGAACCAGCGCGAAGTCGGCTTTGACACCAAGTCCTTTTCCGTCGCGCTTAGGAGCGCGCTGCGCGAAGACCCCGATGTGGTGCTGGTCGGAGAAATGCGCGACTTCGAGACCATCGAAACCGCGCTGCTGGCGGCCGAGACCGGACACCTGGTGCTCTCCACCCTCCACACCCTGGATGCCACCGAAACCGTCAACCGGATCGTGGCGGTGTTCCCGCCCTATCAGCAGAAGCAGGTCCGGCTCCAGTTCGGCTCCGTGATCAAGGGCGCCATCAGCCAGCGCCTGGTGCCTCGAGCGGACGGCAAGGGCCGGGTGCCCGCGGTGGAAGTGATGGTCGCGAGCGGCCGGGTCCGGGAATGCATTGAAGACAAGGACCGGACCAAGGAAATCCGCGAAGCCATCTCCAGCGGGTTTGTGGCCTACGGCATGCAGACCTTTGACCAGTCCCTGCTCCAACTCTACCGCAAACAGCTGATCAGCCTGGACGAGGCCCTCCTGCAATGCTCCAACCCGGACGATTTCAAGCTGAAAATCTCCGGCATCTCCACCACCAAGGACTCCGAACAGTGGGCCCACTTTGACAAGGAAGAGGAAAAGGAACCCAAGGAAGGCGACAAACCCAAAAAGGACGACTTCCAGATCGAGCGGTTCTGATGGCAAGGGTCAGGAATTGATTTAACCGCAGAGAACGCAGAGGAACAGAAAAGGTTTTTAAGCAAGAAATTAAAAAATAAAATATTTAAAAAAATTCTCTGCGTCCTCTGCGTCTCTGCGGTGAATAAAAAATTTGATTGGGATCAAAATGAAGCTTGACGAATTGAGAAATATCTTTCTGGAATACTTTAAAAAGAACGGCCACCAGGCGGTCCCGTCCTCCAGCCTGGTCCCGG
>CAIUDS010000582.1 GCA_903897985.1 uncultured delta proteobacterium | reverse complement strand
GCGGTCGAGCGGCTTGGCAAAGCGCGCGTTCACCACCGCGGCCTTGATCCCGCGCTCGGAGAGCATCTGCCCGGCGCGCAAAGCCGGATACACCGTGCTGCCGATGGCGAGGATGGCGAGGTCTTTCCCTTTCATCAACAGCTCCGACTTGCCAATGGCGAGCGGCTTCAGTTCGGCGTCCATCTCCACGCCCTCGCCGGCGCCGCGCGGATAACGGATTGCGACCGGCTGGTCAAACTCGAGCGCGGTCCGGAGCATGTGCTGGAACTCGTTTTCATCCTTGGGCGCCATCACCGCCATGTTGGGCAGGGTGCGGAGATAAGTCAGGTCGAAAAGGCCATGATGGGTGGGCCCGTCTTCGCCCACAAACCCGGCGCGGTCCAGGCAGAAGATCACCGGCAGCTTCTGCAAACAGACATCGTGCAGGATCTGGTCGTAGGCCCGCTGCAAAAAGGTGGAATAGATCGCCACCACCGGCCGGAAGCCCTGGCAGGCCAAACCCGCGGCAAAGGTCACGCAGTGCGGCTCGGTGATGCCCTGGTCAAAGACCCGGCCGGGAAATTTTTCCGCCACCTTGTCCAGGCCCGTGCCCTGGGGCATGGCCGCGGTGATCCCGAGCAATTGCGGGTGATCCGCGAACAGCCGGACCATGGTTTCGGAAAAAACCTGGGTGTAGCTCTTGACCTTCGGGGTCTTGCGGCCGTTGCCGGTCTTGAGATCGAACGGGCCGATGCCGTGAAAATCCACCGGGTTCTCCTCCGCGTAGGCATAGCCCTTGCCCTTGGTGGTCAGGATGTGGACCAGGATGGGCTCGTCAATTTCCTTGGCCCGTTCCAGATGAAAAATCAGTTCTTCCATCCGGTGCCCGTTCACCGGCCCCAGGTAGTGATAGCCAAAGGCCTCGATCAGGATGCCGGGGGTGAAGAACCCGAGGAAACTCCGGCGCCAGCGCCGGCTGAAATCGCTCAGGAAATGCTGGACATTTTTCGGGAGCGGGCTGGCCAGCCGCCTCGAGAACTTGAGCAGCCGGAGCGCGCGCCGGCCATAAACCGCGCGGGAGAGCCGGCGGCTGATCCCTCCCAAAGTGGGGGCGATGCTCATCTCGTTGTCATTGAGGATCACGATCAGATTGCCCAGACTGCGCTCGAGCTTGCTCGGGGTCTGGTTGAGCGCCTCCAGCGCCTGGCCGCCGGTGAGACCGCCGTCGCCGATCACCGCGATCACCTTGTTGGCTTTGCCCGAGAGCCGCAAGCCTTCGGCGATGCCCAGGGCCGCGGAAATCGAGGTCGAGGCATGACCGGTGCCAAAGGAATCGTATGCGCTTTCCTCGCGCTTGGGAAAACCGGACAGGCCCTCATGCTGGCGGATGCTCGAGAACCGATCCTTGCGGCCGGTCAGGATTTTATGCGCGTAGCACTGGTGCCCCACATCCCAGATAATCTTGTCCTCCGGCGTGTCAAACACATAATGCAGCGCGATGGTCAGCTCGATTACGCCCAGGCTCGAGGCCAGATGCCCGCCCCGCTCCGAGACCGTGCCCAGGATTTCCTCCCGGACCTCCTCCGCCAACTGCGAAAGCTCCTCCACTGACAGACCCTTCAGGTCCTGCGGACTGTTCACCCGGTCTAAAATTCTTTTCTTATCTTCCGCCATCACTATCTTTTTTCGTGGCGCGGACACTCCCGGGGAGCAGGCACTCGGGGGGCAGGCACTCCGGGGAGTAGCCACTCCTGGCTGCTCCCCTTCAACCCTTCCGCGCCACCAAATACCTTGCTATCTCCCTTAAAATCTCCGTGCGTCCGGAAAATATTTCCAAATATGATAACCCTTCCTCGCTCAACCTTTGCGCGCGTTCCTCCGATCCCTTTAGACCCAGCAGCGCGGCATAAGTTGCCTTTTTCTTCCGCGCGTCCGAGCCTTTCTCCTTGCCGTCCCCACCTTGAAAATCCAGCATGTCGTCCACGATCTGGAAAGCCAGCCCGATCTTCTCGCCGAAACCGGAAAGCGCGGTCAGGTCCGATTCCGTGGCCTCGGCCAGGATCCCGCCCATCACCACCGCGGCCCGGATCAATGACCCGGTCTTGAGTTTGCTGATATATTCCAAATCCTTTTCCGCGTATGGCCGGCCCTCGCTTTCCAGGTCGGCTTCCTGCCCGCTGATAAGCCCGCCCAATCCGGCCGCCCGGCCCAGTTCCGACATCGCCGCCAGGGCCGCCGAGCCCAGGCCCAATTCATAACCCGCTTTGGCCATCAGCCCGAAGGCCTCGGTCAGCAGCGCGTCTCCGGCCAGGATCGCTGTGGCCTCGCCGAATTTTTTATGACTCGCGGGCTTGCCCCGCCGGAAGTCATCGTCGTCCATCGCCGGAAGATCGTCATGGATCAGGGAATAAGTATGGAGCATCTCCACCGCGCACGCGAAGGGCAAGGCCCGCTCCAGATCGTCCCGGAAAATCTCGTAGCTCGCCATCAGCAGGATCG
>CAIUDS010000581.1 GCA_903897985.1 uncultured delta proteobacterium | reverse complement strand
GGCGCCTGATTTGTCCATTTCGGAAAAGATTTCATTCCAAACACTCCTGACTTCCTTAGGCAGGGTAAGCTCCGGCAGAAGCTTGCGCACCTCTCCCCAGTCCAGATCTCGGATATCCTCGGTCCGACCGTGGATCAAAACCTGCTCAATGTACCACTTGCGCTGGAAGGGATTATCCAGGTCAATCTCGTCCGTTGACCAGACAATATATCTTTTGGGCTTGATCTTCATGGCTTTAAATATAGCATCGCCGTTTCAAGAAAACAATCGGGCGGGAAAGAAAGACAGGGCAAAAGGCTCAGAACCAGACCCGCTCGTCCTGCGCGTCCAGCCATTGCTGATAATTCGGGTCGTCGAGATACCACTTGAAAAGCAGGCCCTGCTTCTGGTCCGAGCTCAGGTCGTTGCGCCGCATCATGAAGTAATCCCTCAGCTTGCGGCGATTGAGGCGCAGCATTTTTTTCCACAAATAGCGGTGGCTATTTAGGAGATACCAGCGATAATTATATCCCCGAAAAAGGAGCCTGAGGCTCCGGGGCAGGTCCAGGATGTTGAGCAGGTTGAAGCGGAAGGCCTCGACGCTGCGCTCCGGGAAAATGGGCAGCTTCACATCGTGGAAAAACATGTCCTTGATCGGAAATTGCTCGGCCAATTTGTCATACCCGAGCGTGCCGGGGAAGGGCATGTAGTCGGCCAGCCGGGGATCGTCGCAGACCTTGCGGGCCTCGAGATACGACGCGCGCGAGGTCGGGCCCATTCCCGGATGTCCGGAAATGAAAGTGCCGATCACCAGGATTTTTTGCTTTTGGAAACCGTGATAGACCTCCTGGAGCTCGCGCAAATTCAGCGGCACCCGCATGCCCTTGCCGATGCATTCCTTCAGCACTTCCTCGTCCACCGACTCGAACCCGACAATGGCCATGCGCATCCCGCTTTGGCCCGCCTGTTCGATCAGGCCGGGGTCCTTCAGCGCGGAGTCCGCCCGGATGAACGAGCCCCAGGTCATCCGGTCCCGGTAGCGCGCGAAAACCTTGAGCAACTCGCGCGTGTAATCCAGGTCGTTGCCAAAGCCGTCATCCAGAATATTGATCTGCCGGACCCCGCGGCCGAGCAGGGCCTCGATTTCCTTCGCCACCCGGCCGAAGGATTTATAGCGCTGGGTGCCGCGCCAATAGACCGGGGTGGTGCAGAACTTGCACTTGAAGATGCAGCCGCGCGAACTCTCGAGCGATCCCACCCAGCCCCCGCCCGGCGACAAATAATTGGGGTAGATCGAAAAATTGATCAGGTCCAGGTCCGGCTCGGGCGACTCATCCAGGCTTTCAATCTGCGGCGCCGGCGCGGTCTCCACATATTGCCCGCCGGATTTGAACGCCACGCCCGGCACTTGATCGAAATGGCCGCCACCGGAAATTTGCTCGATCAGGGAGTGGAACATCGTCTCCCCTTCGCCCGTGGCAATCACATCCACGCCCAACTCCAGCCAGCGTTTGCGGAAAAGATAAGCGTGGTGCCCGCCGGCGATGATCCTGGCCTGAGGGTTGAGCCGCTTGATCTGCTTTATGGCGATGGCGTAACTGAGCGCGCCGTAAGCCGAGGCGATGTTCACCGCCACCAGGTCCGGCCAACGGATCAGCTCCAGATAATGCCTCATCGGTTGAGGCTCGAAGAACCCGTCGAACAAGCGCATTTCATGTCCGGCCGGGAGCAGCCGCTTGAGCACCGGGAAGGTAAGCGCGGGACAGCGGTAAAGCTCGCGTCCGAAATCGCTCTGCACCGGCCAGCCCGCGTAGAAATCCTTGGGGTTCAAGGCCAGGATCTTCATTTGTTAAAAACCGCCGGGACCATTTACTGATGCTTATGATTACATTCCTTGCCTTAAATTGCAATGGCCCCGGCCGGCAGCTTTACAAAAAGAACGGCTCCTTTAAAATTGATCAGCGACCAGGGAGGTATGCGATGGCTTTAATTGACGAGTTGGGGATCAATCCCGCGCCGGACTTCGAGAGCCGGATGAAAAAGGTTTTGCTGCGCCGGGGCGAGCCGGACCGGGTGCCGTTTTACGAATTGTTCGCGGACAAGCCGATCAAGGACGCGATTCTGGGCAAGCCCACTTTATATCCGGCCTTGCTGCCGTTCGGCGAGCCGATCAAGCTGATCGCCAACGAGATCGAATTCTGGCGGCGGATGGGTTATGACTATGTGCCGGCCGCGCCGGTGTATGGCTTCGGCATGAAGGTGCAGCTCGCGAAGGACACCGCGGCCGCGACCGAGGGCATGCGCTTCTGGGTTAATGAGGAATCGGGCATGATCAAGACCCGCGAGGACTTCGAGAAATTTTTCTGGCCGCCGCCGGAACTGGTGGACATGAAAATTTTCGACGCGTTCGAGAAGCATCTGCCCGAGGGCATGACCGTTTTCGGACAGGTGGCCGGGCCGATGGAGAACGCCTTTTACATCCTGGGCCACGAGGGCATGGCCTATATGATGGTGGATGACCCGGAGCTTTTGCAGATGATCTTCGACAAGGTCGGCGCCGGTCTGCTCAAGCTGGTCGAAAAAATGGCCGAGCGGCCCTTCGTCGGCGCCATCCAGATGGGAGACGACCTCGGGTTCAAGACCCAGACCATCCTCTCCCCAAAAGCCCTCCGCTCGTATGTTTTCCCCTGGCATAAAAAAATGGTCGAGGCCGCCCATAAAAAGGGCAAGCTCTTCATCTTCCATTCCTGCGGCCAGCTCGAAAAGGTGATGGACGACTTCATCGCAAACGGCATTGACGCCAAGCACTCCTTTGAGGACGGGGTGACCCCGGCCGGCAAGGCCAAAAAATTGTGGGGCGACAAGGTCGCCATCCTGGGCGGGGTGGATGTGGATTTCCTCTGCCGCGCCAAGCCGGACCAGGTCAAAGAGTACACCGCCAAGATGATCCGCGAACTCGCGCCCGGCGGCGGATGGGCGCTCGGGACCGGCAACTCCGTGGCCAACTACATCCCGGTCGAGAATTATCTGGCCATGATCAAGACCGGATGGGAGCTGGGAAAGTATCCCCTCTGAAATATCCGAGGCTTGGAAAATTTTTAAAAAAAAGGCTTGACAAACACGGTTTCTCATCTATACTCTACTAAGTCTATGGAGATTGGTTATATTGATGATAAGAAGAAAAATGGTGAACCAAACATCACAAATATCCACATAACTGGATGAAAAAACGACTGAAAGGGAGGAGACAATGACTAATCAGGGATCAAAAAGAGGGATCGAGACGGCGGCGCTTCATGGCGGCCAGGTTCCGGATCCGACCACCGGCAGCCGCGCGGTCCCGATCTACCAGACCAGTTCGTATGTGTTCAATTCGGTCGAGCATGCGGCCAGCCTGTTCGGGCTGCAGGCGTTCGGGAATATTTACACCCGGCTGATGAACCCGACCACCGATGTGCTCGAGAAACGGCTCGCGGAAATTGACGGCGGCACCGGGGCTCTGGCGCTCGCCTCGGGTCAGGCCGCCAGCACCCTCGCGGTGTTGAACATCACCCGCGCCGGCCAGAACATCGTGTCCACCAGTTTCCTCTATGGCGGCACTTACAACCTGTTCCACTACACTTTCGCGCGCATGGGCATTGAGGTCCGCTTTGTGGACTCGTCGGACCCGAAGAACATCGAGAAGGCCATTGATAAAAATACGCGCCTGGTCTATACCGAGTCCATCGGCAACCCGAAAAATAATGTGGACGACTTCCCGGCCATCGCCGCGATCGCGCATAAGCACGGGATCCCGTTCATCGTTGACAACACGGTCAGCCCGCCGCCCCTGCTCCGGACCTTTGACCTCGGCGCGGACCTCAATGTTTATTCGCTGACCAAATTCATCGGCGGGCACGGCACCAGCATCGGCGGCGCCATTGTCGAGTCGGGCAAGTTCAACTGGAACAACGGCAATTTCCCGGAATTCTCGCAGCCCGAGCCGTCCTACCACGGCGTCAACTTCTGGCAGGCCTTTGGCTCCCACGACAAGGCCGCGGCATACGGCGTGGCCTTTGTGCTCCGCGCCCGGGTAACCCTGCTCCGCGATATGGGCCCCGCCCTCTCACCCTTCAACTCCTTCCTGTTCCTCCAGGGCCTCGAGACCCTGCCCATCAGAATCCGCGAGCACTGCAAGAATGCGCAGATCGTGGCCGAATGGCTGGCCAAGCATCCGGCGGTCACCTGGGTCAACTATCCCGGCCTGCCTCATCATCCCGACCATGCGCGCGCGAAAAAATTCCTGACCGGCGGCTTCGGCGCCATCATCGGCTTCGGCATCAAGGGCGGAAGACCCGCGGGCATCAAGCTGATCAACTCGGTCAAGCTGATCTCGCATCTGGCCAATATCGGCGACGCCAAGACCCTGGTCATCCATCCGGCTTCCACCACTCACCAGCAGCTCACCCCGGAGGAGCAGGTCTCGACCGGAGTGACGGACGACTTTGTGCGGCTCTCGGTCGGACTCGAGACCGTGGCCGATGTGCTTGCGGACCTGGACCAGGCGCTTAAAGCCAGTCAGAAATAGATAATTTTCTCAATCCGGGGGCGGGCGTCAAGCCCGCCCCTTTTTTCCGCGCCCCGCGGCTGAGCATGCCGGTTGACAGTTTTAACAATAAATTATGGTGAAGGGATGATAGCCATTGAAAATGCTTGACAGTTTTTTGAATCAGCCATAAGCTTGAGGCATGGCAAGGAAGCGAACATTATCAGCCAAAGTCATTCCTGCCATATTTCTTTTGTGCCTGCTGGCTTCATCCGAAGACTATATCGCCTCAGCCACTCAGGAAATAACCCTGGCCAAACAATCAGAAGAACAAAGCTATTCTCAGGCCTTGAGTCATTATCAAAAAGCTCTGGACATGTTGGAAAAGGCCGTCAATGATCCCGCCAACCCTGACCTAGCAAAGAATCTGAAAACCGGTCAGATCAAAAACCAGGACCTCAATTACTCGCAACTGAAAGAAGAAGTGATTCCGAAAATCCGGGAATATAGTCAAGCTGAATCCGATATCCTGAACTGTGCCTTGTTATTGAGTGATCAAGGTTATTCGCTTGGATATATCAGCATCGCCCGTTCTCTCAAAGCCGAAGGCAGGAGCCTAGAGGCAAAAGAGACCATGATCAAGGCTTTTAATGCCGCGCAAAAGGCAATTCCAGAATACGGCGGTGAGACCGATAACGCAAAATATATCATCGACTCATTGTTGGAGTTTGGGATGGCGGATTCGGCCAAGGCGCTCGCGAATCAGCAAACCGACAAGAATCTGCAAGCCGCCATGATCCAGGAAATAAAGAACTTTAATGCAGGAGCTAACTGGATGCAAAGACTACAAGAGGAATTACCAAGTTGCTCCTCCCCAAGTCCTTGGCCACCGCTTGCAATAGTCAATTCTGAAAAAGACTTGGCTGCCGCCAGACAAATAATATCGCCGATCGCCAAGGCAGAGGCTCTGGCAAAGATTGGAGAATTTTATCTGAGAAAAAATGATCCGATCCAAGCCAAAAATATTTACCTAGAGGCCATCGCGGCTTTGGCCAAAGCAGAAAATTATGTAGATGACATAGGCGACATCACCAGTTCATACTATAATAACGGAGGAAAAGATGGGGAGGTTTATGCACGACTCGCGGAATTAGCTGGATTGGCCTTCTCTGGAGGCATTTCAGCATACGAGGGTGCCCCACTTGATGGTGCTATAAGTGCTTATGCCTGCGCCAATGGAAAAGATCGCAAAGTTCTGTTAAGAATGATCGGGGCAGTCAGGAAAATTTGCCCGGCTGATAATTTCCATAAGAGCTCCTCGCTGAATTTAATTGCCGATGCATATCGTAGGGCAGGCCTGAAGTCAGGTCCCGAAGAAATTAAAATCCTGCATCAGATTGTCTATGATAATGCCCATCTTGCCAATTGACCGCAGAATCTACCATTGGCTCCACTAGCCGGGCCATGACTTATTTTTTCCATTCGTGATGAAAGGTTCCGGGCTTGTCCATGCGCTCGAAGGTATGGGCGCCGAAGAGGTCACGCTGGGCCTGGATCAGGTTGGCGGGGAGCCGGCCGGTGCGCAACGAATCGAAATAATAGAGCGCGGAACTCAGGGCCGGAACGGGGATGCCGGCGGCCACCGCGAGCGCGACCACTTTGCGCCAATTTTTTTCTCCGGCCTTGATTGCCTTCACGACCTCGGGCGCGAGCAGGAGGCTTGGGAGCCCCGGGTTTTTGGAAAAGGCCTTGCGGATGACATCGAGCAGCGCGGCGCGGATGATGCACCCGCCTTTCCAGATTCTCGCCAGCTCTGACAGGTCCAGGCCGTAGTCGCATTTCTTGGACCCGGCCTTTAAAAGCGACATGCCCTGGCTATAGAGGCTCAGCTTCGAGCAATAAAGCGCGTCCTCCACCGCCCGCGCCAGCCCGGACGGCGCCGCGGGTTTTTTCGGGCTCCGGTAAATTTTTTCCGCAACCAGCCGCTCGGCTTTCCGCGCCGAGAGGTTCCGAGCCTCGACCGCGGCGGTGATGGTCGGGATGGGCTCGGAGAGTTCGAGCGCGGTGTTGCTGGTCCACATGCCGGTGCCTTTTTGTCCGGCCGAATCGAGGATCAGGTCCACCATGGCCTTGCCGGTCTCGGGGTCTTGAGCAGAGAAAATCTTCGCGGTGATTTCGACCAAATAGGACGCGAGCCGTCCGTGGTTGTATTTGGCGAAGACCTGGGCGAGCCGGGCATTATCCTGTCCGCCGAGGCGATGGAGGAGGTCGTAGCTTTCCGCGATCAACTGCATGTCGCCGTATTCGATTCCATTGTGGACCATCTTGACGAAGTGGCCGGAGCCGCCGGGTCCGATGTGGGTTACGCAGGGGCCTTCCTTGCACTTGGCCGCGATGCCTTCGAAGACCGGCCGAAGCCGCTGCCATCCCGCGGTCGGGCCGCCGGGCATGATGCTCGGGCCTTTGAGCGCGCCTTCCTCGCCGCCGCTCACGCCGATGCCCAGGTAGATCAGCTTCAGTTCCGCGGCAACCTGGGCCCGGCGCTCGGTGTCCTTGAAAAAAGAGTTGCCGCAGTCCGCGACCAGGTCGCCCGGCTCGAGCAGCGGAAAAAGCTGCCTCAACATCTCGTCCACCGGCTTGCCCGCCTTAACCATCAGCAACACCGCCCGCGGCTTCTTGAGCAAGCCCACAAAATCCTTGAGCGTCTCGCCCAGTTGGACGGGCAAGCCTTGAGCGCGCTCGGCCATGAACTTGCGGCCGGTCTCGGTGGTGCGGTTGTGGACCGCAAGGGGGAAACCATGGTTGGCGATATTGAGGGCCAGGTTCTGGCCCATCACCGCCAGCCCGATCAGTCCCAAATCACATTTCTGGTTTGTCATTTTGCCCTTCCTTCTAGTGTTGTGCGAGCGCCTTCCGACTCCGCCAAGGCTATGTCGGACAAGTCAGTCGCGATTCGATTTCAGCCGATACAAAATCTCCCCGGCCCGGTGCGCCACCTTGATCCCCTCGTCCTCGCGTCCCTCATAATCCGCAAGGTGGATGAGCCGCGGCTCGCGGTATCCGAGCCCGAGCTTTTCGCAGCGCGCCCGAGGGATGCCGGTGGCGAGGGTCACCTTGATCCGCGACTTCTCCACCCCTTTTTCAAAAGTGCCCATGCCGCGCAAATGCGTCGAGTGGGCGAGCACTCCCCAGGGGTAGCGATAGAACTGGTCCCATTGTTTCACAAAATAGTCCCGGCAATGATACCCGACCCGATCTAACAATTTGCCGTGGGTAAAGGAAACCTCCTTGATGTGCGGCGCGTAAATAATCACCTCGCCGCCATCCGCAACCACCGGCTCCAGCTTATACATGCCCTTGGCGCCGGTCCAGAGGTCGTCATACATCTCCGGCATCACCGAGATGACCAGCCGATAGGGCCGATCAATCCACTGGATGTGCGTCTTGCGCGAAATGTCCACCGCGTTCCTCCAGGCCTCTTTCACCTCGCCCACGAACAATCCCGACAGTCCGGTTTCCCCCTCGACCACCGAGCAGATGCCGGTCCGGGGAAGAGCGACCATTTCCGCGGCGCGCTCGATCACCGCGCGCACCGGGGTGTCGCGTTTCCCGATGATGCTGAAGCTGGTGAGCAGGGCGCCCAGCCAATGGGTTAAGCCGATGATGTCCGGTCCGGCGATGCCGGGGAAAAAATATTTGTGCCCGCCCGAGAACCCGACCACCTCGTGCGGGAACACCGGGCCGTAGATGATGACATGGTCGTAATTGAAAATCAGCTTGTTGAGCGCGACCGTGACGCTTTGTTTCATCCGGCCGGAGCTTAGCTGTTCGATTTCCGCGGCCGGGATCACGCCGAGCTTGCAAAAGGTTTCCGGCCGTTCCCAATGATGGTTGAAGATGCCGATTTTTTTATATTTGCCTTGACGGAGCGCGGGGGTGAGGCCGTAAAGGCAGTTGATGGCCTGCGTCTTCATGGCCGGGTGGGTCCCGAGCGCGATCAGGAAATCGAGCTTGGCCACGCGCGGCAACAGGTTTTCGGCGAGGAGCCGGAAGATCAAGGGCATGGGCCCGGAGCGGGTATGGTCGGGGGTGAGGATGAGAACGCGCTGTCCGTCAAGATCGGCCTTGCCCAGGCCCTGGGCGATGATTTTGCGCGCGCCGGGCTCGGTGATCAGTTTTGTTTTTTCGTTCTTCGGCATTTTTTTCAAACCTCCGCGGGAGGCGAATTCTGGATTTGAGACCAGCGCTCGAAATCCGGCTCGATCTGCTCGTAGAGTTGCTTGAACATGACAAAGCGTTCCTGGTAAAGCTTATGCCTTTTCAGGTCCGGCTCGAACACCTTCTCAATGGAGATAAGCTCGCGGGCCGCGCTCAGGCTTTTGATGTGGCCGACCGCTTTCATGGCCAGGATGACCGCGCCCAGTCCCGAGCTTTCGGTGACAGAGGGGAGCAGGATATTTTTCCCGAGCATGTCGGCGAGGATCTGGACCCAACTTGCGGACCGGGCGAAGCCGCCGGAGGCCCGGATTTCCTGGATGCCGCCCGGGGAGTCCGCGAGCAGTTCGAGGATATGGGCGATGCACATGCAGATGCCTTCGAGCGCGGCGCGGGCGATATGGGCCTTGGTGTGGTGGGGGGCGAGTCCGAAGAGGACTCCGCGCGCGAACGGGTTCCAGTAGGGGGTGCGCTCGCCGAAGAGGTAGGGCAGGAAGAGGAGGCCTTCCGCGCCCGGGGGCACGGAATCCGCCAGCTCGATTATGCTTTCATAGGGATCGGCCTCGCGGGCGAGCGCGCGGTCGCGCTCCGCGGAGAGCAGGGCGTCGCGCAACCAGTGCAAAACGATGCCACCGTTGTTGATGGCGCCGCCGGCGTACCAGCGCTGGTCGGCCAGGTAATAGCACCAGGTCCGCGCGCGCGGGTCGAGCCAGGGCTCGGCCAGGATCTTGCGGCTGGCGCCGGAGGACCCGATGGTCACGGCGACCTGTCCGGGATCAATGGCTCCGGAGCCCAGGTTGGCCAGGCCGCCATCGCCGGCGCCCGGGACGATGGGGATGCCGGGCTTTAGCCCGAGCGTCTTGGCGGCTTTGGAGGAAAGCTCGCCGACCACCGCGTCGGAAGCGGAAAGCTCGGGCAGTTGGTCCGGGCCGACCCCGAGCATGGCAAGCAAGGGCTGGTCCCAGTTCAGGGAATGGATGTCGAGCAAGCCGTTGCTGGAGGCGTGGCTTTGGTCGGTCACCCAACGACCGCACAGCCGGTGGACAATGGCGTCCTTGATGGAAACGAATTTACAGGTCTGCTTAAACCGCTCCGGCCGATGAGATTTCATCCAGAGGATACGCGCCGGATAATAGAGCGAGGCGGGGGGACAGCCGGTGCGCAGATAGAGGGAGGCGCCGTCGAAATCCTGCTTAAGTTTTTTGGCCTCGTCGGCGCTCCGGCCATCGGCCCAGGTGAGCATGCGCATCAAGGGCCGGGCCTGCGAGTCCACCGCCATCATCCCGTGCATGGCCGAGGAGAAGGAGATGGCCTGAAGCTCGCGCGCCTCCACATGCAGGAGCGCGCTCTTTACCGCGGCCACCATGACCTTCCAGATTTCCTCCAGGTCCTGCTCCTGCTCGGAAGGCCCCGGCTGGTGAATCAGGCAGTCCTCGCTCGCGGAGGCCAGCAGCTTGCCCGAGTCATCCACCAGCAGGGCCTTGCAGGCGGAGCTGCCCAGATCAATGCCTAAAAATGCGCTCATGCTTGGTTACGGTTTTTTCCCTCCTCCCCAACTATAATATTTCAAAGGCGAAATCACAAGCAAGTTATGCCGGAGTTGGCCGGAGCGGGGCAAACGGACCGGGGGTCGGAGGGGCCGCGGATTTGGCTGTTGCATTTGGGAGCGGAAGGGTATATCTTATTTGAAAAATAGCTTGAGGAATGGGGAGGATGCCGGAAGGAACGGGAAAAAGTGAGATCATCATGATGGGCAAGCGCGAGAAGGTCGTGGGCTGGAAGGGAGAGTTGTATGTCGCGATCATCAAGGACCGCGGGGCGAAGGAAGTGAACTATAAGGTGGTTTGCGATTCCACCGAGGAGGGAGATTTGAAGGATCTCCCGGAAACGAAAATCTTCGCGAATAAGATGGAGGCGTTAAGCTATGCGATGGAGATGGAGCGAACCAAAAAGAGCTGGAAATCCGGGGCGGAAAAAATCTGAATTCCAGGCCGGGGGCGCCAAGTTCAATTTTATTTTGGTGATATGTGCGCTGGCGCTGGTCGGCTGGGCGGTGGTGGTAATCGGCGGGCCCTACCTGCGGAAGGCAAGGCTGGAAGGCATCATGGCGGACTGGATGCGGGATTACAAGAATGTCGGAGAGGATATGATGATGGATCAGATCGTCTCCGACGCTCAGAAGTCCGGCTTGAAACAGCTCAAGCGGGAAGACTGTACATTTCAAGGAGATGTCGGCGTGGATTCGTTTGTGCACTGCGAATACGAGGAGAGCATCAAGCTGCCGGGCGACCGATACTATGTGATCCCCATGGTCGCGGAGAAGCACATCAAAATTCCCGGCTAGCGAGCCGGCCAAGTTCCAGGCCCCAGGCCGGGCTACCAGAGATTTTTTTGAGAACCGTTTAGCCCTGCCGGGAGTCCTAATATAGGGGATTTGACAGTTAGGCGCTCACCGGAGGAAGTTCGTGTCTAAGAAAACAGCAGCGGTCATGGCCGGCGCATTCTTGGCCATGTTTTTGGCGGTTTGCGGTTCCGACCAATCCCTGATCCCGGAAGGTTCAACTCCCCAATTCCCGGCCAAGCCGGCGAAAATTAATTTGCTCGCGAAGCTCCCCTATTCCAGCTCGCGGATTGCGGTCTTGGGCGACTGCCGGGACGGCCCGAGCAGTTTTGAGGATATCACCGATGATATTGTTAATATGAAGCCGCAGCCGGAGTTGGTGGCGCATCTGGGGGACATGATCAGCGACGCCGGCAGCGGGATCGAATGGTATGATTTTCAAAAGCAGGCGAAGCCGCTGGCCGGGAGGTATCCTTTTTATCCCATCCCCGGCAACCATGATGTCACTGACCAGTCCAGCGAGGAAATCTATCGGAATCAGTTTCCGGCGCCCATCAACAACCTGTATTACGAGGTCGAGTTCAAGGACCTCCTGCTGATCTTCCTGGACAGCGAGATCACGGGGGAACACGGAGAGATCACCGGCCAACAATTCGACTGGCTCAAGAATCTGCTCGCGCAAAAGGGAGCGAATTTCCGTTACCGGGTGGTTTTTGTCCACCGGCCCCTGTTCCCGAGCGCGGAGCATGTGGGGGATTCGCTGGATGGCAACCCCGCGGCGCGGGATCGGCTCCATAAGCTGTTTGTCAGTTCGGGCGTGAACCTGGTTTTCGTCGCGCATGAGCATATCTATGACCGCAAGAAGATTGGCGGTGTGACTTATGTCACCACCGGCGGCGCCGGCGCGCCCCTGCCGGACGACCCCAAGGCTTTCTTCAACTTTGTCTTCCTCGCCGAGACCGGCCGCGGCTTGCAGGGCTACGACTTCTCCATTGGCGGGGTCTTGAAAGACCAGTTCCTGATCAAATAGCAGCGACTGTCGCGCCAAAGCGATAATGTCACCCCCTGGGGGTAAAATGAGCGCAATTAAATCAGGGGGTTGGGATGGAGGAGGTAAAACTAACGGAGGGGCATAAAATTAAACTCAGCGCCGAGACCCTCCGGCTCTGGCTGAGACCGCTGGGGATGGGCAAAACTCAGCGCCGACTTAAAAAGCATCGCCGGAGGCGCCAGCGCCGGGAACACGAGGGCGAGTTTTTATTCCTGGACGGCTCTCCGCATCCCTGGTTCGGGCCCGACTCGCCCGAGGTTTGCCTGCTCCTTTCCAGCGATGACGCCACCGGCAAGCCGCTCTGGGGAAAGTTCCAGCCCAATGAGGATCGCAACGGATGCTTCGAGGTCTGCTATCAGAGGAAGCAAGTTGCCGATTAAAAATATTTCCGTTAGATTGATGCTTGCCGGGGAGTCGGACTACTACTCCGGTGGATCCGCGGGGATGGGGCGCCGCCCTTACCGGGGGCACCTTTCCTCTTCCTGTCATCCCCGAAATCCCAGACGGTCGCTCCCCCATCGGGGGACGGGAGGGGGGATGTCAGGTTCCTCTTGGAATTACCATGACATTTTCCCTTTGCCACGACAGTAAAAACTGACGACTTCTTCCTTTTCTAGGATAACACTACTTGATGACAGAAGCGGTCTTTCTACTTCGTCCCGCAGAATACGCGGGACTACGAAGAACTCCAGGGACCAGTCCCTGCACCCCATCCTAAGCAGGCCTTGACCACTTTTTCAGCCCTGCACCCAGCGGGACGCCGCCGCTTTTTGCGGAGGATCGCCCGGCCGCGCTTGAACTTCAGAGCCTTGCCGTTACAATATGAGCAATGCCGGGGAAGACCAAAAGACTATTTGACCTGGGCAAGCGCATTCCGGACCGCAAGATTGAAGAGCAGATCAAGGAGATGGGATTCAGCCTGATCGCGGGGGTGGACGAGGCGGGCCGCGGTCCCTTGGCCGGGCCGGTGGTGGCCGCGGCGGTCATCCTGCCCGACTGGATCCGGAAGCGGTCAAAGCTGTGGCAGGTGCGGGACTCGAAAAAACTCCGGCCGGAGCAGCGCGAAGAACTTTTTAACCTGATCTTTAAAGAGGCCGTGGCGGTCGGGGCCGGCGAGGCCGACGCGCAGGAGATAGACCAAATCAACATTTTCCAGGCCACGCTCCTGGCCATGGAGCGCGCGGTCAAGTCGCTTTCGGTGGCGCCGGATTTCTGTCTGGTGGACGGCATCCGCCGGATCGAAGCCGTGCCTTCGCGGGCGGTGAAAAAGGGGGATCTGATCTGTCTCAGCATTGCCGCGGCCAGCATCATCGCCAAGGTCACCCGCGACCGGCTCATGCTCGAATTTGATCGGATTTATCCGGGGTATGATTTTGCCGGCAACAAGGGCTACGGCACGGAGGCCCATCTCAAGGCGCTCTCGGAGCTGGGCCCGTGCGGGATCCATCGCCGGAGCTTCGAGCCGGTGCGCGCTTGTAGCGGCAGGCCTCGTGCCTGCCTTTTGAGCAAAGCGGAAAGCCAAGAGAGGAAATTGAAATGGAAGTGAGAGTGAGATTTGCGCCGAGTCCGACCGGGCATCTGCATATCGGGTCCGCCCGGACCGCGATTTTCAACTGGCTGTATGCAAGGCATACGGGCGGGAAGTTTTTGCTGCGGATCGAGGACACCGACCCGGAACGCTCGAAACAGGAATACACGGACGCGATTTTGAACGGGCTGAAATGGCTGGGCCTGGACTGGGACGAGG
>CAIUDS010000580.1 GCA_903897985.1 uncultured delta proteobacterium | reverse complement strand
TTCTCTGGCCTTGATGATGAATTTTCCCGAGACCGGCAAATAGTTGAATACCGAAGTATAAACCCTGGTTTCGGGATCAAAGGATGCTTCCGTAGGGATTATCATTTTGGAACGCGGGCCGAGTAATCTCAGCTCGGGCGTGTTTCCGTCATCGAGATGAACGGATATTTTCGCGGACTCTCCTGCTTTGGCGGAAAAGCCGAATCCCTCCCTCCCTTCCCCGGAATAGCCAATTGCATATACAGTGTCACCGAATGAAAGCATTGGTGACTTTCCCACCGCTTCCACTACTACCTGGCCCTTAAAAACTTGCCGGGTATGGATCCCATAGGGGGCGTTATGGAGGGCAACTGGTTCGTCATCGCTGGTCCCGGCAGAATCGGATATTTTAAGGTGATAATCGCGATTGAGTTGAAGCGAAGGCAGGGTCAGCAAGATTCTCGTGGGGGTGGAAATAACTTTGCTGGAGGGCACGGCGATGGTCTCGCCCGAAGCGGAAATTAAACTTACTCTGGGATGGTTTCCAAAATTAAGGCCTGCCACCGTGATGGTGTCCCCGGCCGACCCGACCGAGGGAAATAACGCCAGCAAAAATGGCTTGTCAATCATGTCATCAAAGCTGACTTTATAGTAACCAGTTTGCCAATTATGGGATTCAATTCTGAAGATATAGGTTCCGGAATCCAGGACCACAAGCTCGATCGGCGGGGGATTGAGGTTGGGAGGATCGTCACTGATGTTGTCGGCGGTCACTAGGGGCATCCCGGTGAGGTTTTGAAATTTAAGGATGAGGTCGGGAGTGGTGTTGTTGACCGAGCCGTCCTGCGGGTTGACCGCCGCGGCGCTGAATTTAATCACACTGGGCGTGGACAAGTGAATCTTGAATGAGTCGCCGTCATACCTGCCGGCGATATAGCCGAAAAACACCTCTCCCTTGGCGATCGAGCTCAGGGCCGGCTTGCGGGAAGCGCGCTGCTTTTTCTCCGGTTTGGGATTTACCAGAAAGATGGCTTCTTGGGAAATATAGCTGAGCTGGTTAAGGGTGCTCTTCACGCGAACGGAAGTGCCGAAGGCCAGCCCGGGAGGGACCGCGACTTGGAGCATTGAACTTATTGTCGTAGCCGGCGGTCGCTCCACCAATTTTCCAAACACGATGCGATTTAAATCCGGATTTTCGGAAAAGTTTCTGCCTTGGATGGTTAGCGTCCACCCCTGCTCCACCACCACGGGAAAAAAACCGGCGATCACGGGCTGGTTGTTGTCGTGAGGATCGTTGCCGGCTTTTATTTCCGCCCGGTCATTTTGGCCGTCACCGTCGGTATCGGGATTCGCCGGATTAGTCTCATATTGGTTAAGTTCAACCCCATCCGGCAAGCCGTCTCCGTCCGTGTCAGGCTTATTTGGATCCGAGTCCTCCCCGCGCGGATAAGGATTGCAACTAAGGCAATCGCCGTCCAGGCAGCATTCCAATTGATCTGGAAGTCCATCGCCATCGCTGTCCAGGGGGGAAGGATAAGCCTGCGTAGCCGCTTTGCCCAAGCTAAGGACAATAAATATTGCGGCGAGAAGACCAGTTAAAAGTCCTCCGATCGTTTCTAGGCGGATGCGGATTATGGTGAATTTTTTTATTAATTACTCCTTGATCACGGCACTGTATTGCCCCCGCTTTCTTTGACGCCATTTTAGCCTCAAGCGGCCTCCCTTGGCAAGTGAAAAATTTTTGGCACTGGGAAATAGGCAGGATTAGTTATGGCGCTGGGAAAGTGGAATCGTGGGGGAAGGCGCTCGCTCATCAATACCTTATACTGCGAACCGTGGAGCTTGAACCAGGGAACTTGCCAGGGGCGAGCCTTTCCATTAAGATGTTTTCATGGGGATCAGCCAGGAAATCATCGAGGAAATCATCCGGCGGATTCGGGCGGTGGCCAAGCCGGACCGGATCATCCTGTTCGGGTCCGCGGCCGCCGGCCGGATGACGAGGGACAGCGATATTGATCTGCTCATTCTGGAATCCAGGCCCAAGCAACCGCGCAAGGAACGAGTCCGAATCCGCGAGGCAATCGGCAATATGGGCTATCCCTTTGACATCGTTATTATGAAAACGAAGTGGTTTGAAGAAAGCAAAGATGTCATTGGCGGACTGGCATTTCCGGCCAACAAATATGGCAAGGTCATTTATGACTCCCAAAGAAAAAGTTAAGCGCAAGCTGCTAAGACAATGGCTCGCTAAAGCCGAAATGACCCGCTCCCTTGCCGACAATTCCCAGGTCTTTTGGAGGTCCGAGCCATGAAGGTATTGGTAACCGGCGCGAACGGTTTTATCGGCAGTAACCTTTGCTCACGCGCTACCGGATCAAGGCCGCGAGCTGTGACTTGGGGTTCACGGGCAAGAAGGTCCGGGACAAACTGGGCTGGCAGCCGAAGGTGGGACTTGAACCGGGGCTGAAAAAGACGGTAGAATGGTATCGGAAAGCGAAGGAATCGGGATTGGGGGTTAGGGGATAGGGGTTGGGAAGAATTTGTCAACCCCCAATCCCCAACCCCATGAGAATTGATCGCCGCGATTCTGGAAAGGAGAAAAAATGGACGGCAAGCCGGACATAGCGATTGCTTCGGATCATACCGGGGTGGACCTGAAACTGCATCTGGTCAAGTTCCTGCTCAAGCGCGGCCACAATGTGACGGACATGGGCGTGCGGAGGAAGACCAAGGTGGACTATCCGGATTACGCCAAGAAAGTCGCGCGCGCGGTGGCGGACGAGGAAGTCCCGCTCGGGATTTTAATCTGCGGCTCGGGCATCGGCATGTCCATCGTGGCCAACCGCTACCGGGGCGTGCGCGCGGCCCTGGTCCACGACCATTACACCACCCGCATGGCCAAGGCCCACAACAACGCCAACATCCTCTGCCTGGGCGCGCGCATGCTGGCCAAGGAATACGCCGAAGAACTGGTGGAAACCTGGCTCAGCACCGAATTCGAGGGCGCAAGGCACCAGCACCGGCTGGACAAGATTGATGACTGAACGGGAAAGAGGATAAGGGATCGCCCAGTTCATCGCCTTATCATCCTTTAATAACCGGGAGGGGACCGATGAAAAAAGTTTTCTGGATTTTTGGTATAATGGCCTTGATGACGGCCGGAACCGCCAACGCCAAGCCGCCCGCGCTTAATGACCCGCTCTTGAAAGCCGACTTCGGCTCCGAGAGTGTGTCCGGCGGCACCAACGCCGTCACCGGATTGGGCAACGGCCGACTCTCGGTCGGGGTAAGCCCCTGGTCCGAGATTATTTATTTCCGCTGGCCGCGGCCGTCTTTTTACGACCAGCTCCGCTACCTCACCGTCACTTACGGCCTGCTCTCCGGGCTTAATCCCAAGGATGTGCGCTACAGCGATGACGCGCCCAGCCTCGACTGGCAGAGATACGGACGGCCTTATGAAAGATACCCGGGCCTGGGCGCGCGGGGAGGAATCTATTCCAAGGGCGGAACTTTGAACTGGTTCGGCGACCCGAGCTGGTCGAGCTCGCGCGCATACGAGCCGGAATGGGGCCCGGTGCTCTGCACCAAAATCGAAAACAAGTCTTCTCAAGTCACCGCCTGCCAGTGGGTGGACTGGGAATACGACCTCCTGGTTCAGGACTTCACCCTCAACTCCGACAGCGCGGAGAAATTTTTCTATTACGGGACCTTTGATCCCTTTGACGGCATGGGCGTGCTCTTGGGCGAGCCGGACCCGGAGGACGCCGGTTTCGCCGCCATTTATCTCCCGGCCGCAAAGGTCATCATTTATTTTCATCCCGTGGTCAAGGACCCCAACCGGCTCAAGCCCCACCTGGGCAAGGAGTTCACGCCCGAGCTGATTGACCGGCTTTTCCCCGAAGGCGGAAACTTCGTGGCGATGGCGCTGATAGACAATCCAGATG
>CAIUDS010000579.1 GCA_903897985.1 uncultured delta proteobacterium | reverse complement strand
CAAGCTTGCCTTCCGCATCATAGTCCAGGGCAACGCCTTCCGCGGGATGCCTGGTGGTAACCGTGGTTTCTTTGAACCGGATATAAAGCGCATCCACTTCCGAATCATAAGTAATCCTCATTTCGGCGCCTCCTGAAAGTAGTAGCTATAAACCGTGACCACAATAATCTCCTCTTTCTCATCAACGAAAATCGGCCTGACCTGCTTGGTTGAATACCATTTTTTATTCCACTCTTGATTATACTCAAAATTCTTGCGGCATTCCAGCTTCCCGGATGCAGCCCGGGTCCAAGGCGCGGTTCTAATCGCTTCAACAATTTCCTGGTCCGAAACGCCGCGAGAGCGCAATTGACCGCGAGCATGAATGCTTAATCTGATCGGCTTATCCATTTGAAAGATTACGCCGGCACGAATTCTTTTTCCCGGACTTGGACGAGCGAGATGGCTTCGGTCGGACATTTGAGGGCGCACAGACCGCAGCCCATGCATTTGGCTTCGTTGATCACAGCGAGGGCTTTGCCCTCCTCTTTTCTCATCGCGATCGCCTTGAACCAGCAGCGTTCGAGGCAGATTTCGCAGCCATTGCAGTCCTGAGCGATCACTCGGGCCTGAAACCGGCTGGGGTCGCAGAGCTTTCGGCCCTCCTTGATCAAAAGCGGCAGGAATATACAGCAATCGCCGCAGCAATTGCAGATATAAGTGAACTCGCTCGCCTTGTTCATGGTGACATGGATCAGGCCGGCTTCCTCCGCGGCGCGGAGGATCTTCTTCGCCTCGTCCTTGCCGATCTCCCGGCCGGTGCCGCGCTCAATCGTGTAATCCGCGGCCTTGCCCACCTGGAGGCAGACCTCGACGGGCTTGTCGCACTTGTGCGCGATCAGCCGGCAGGTGCATTTGGTGACCGCCACCCGCGAGGTTTTGTCTATGATCTCATGGACCGAGTCCGAAGATAGAACCTGGTTCCGGGCCGGAACGGTTTTCTCGATCGGGACCACCCGGGTGAACGGCTTGGGCAGGAATTTTTCCACAAACACGGTATAGGCCGGCCATTCCTCTTCCATGTATCGCTGCCAGAGGTCGTAGAATTCCTGGGTGGCCGAGGGCCAGAGGATGGAGGCGTCATGGAACTGGCCGAGGTCCCGGCACATCCGGTACTTGGTCCCGTCCGGCTTTTTGGATTTGAACACCAGGCCCTTCTTGAACAGCCGCTCGAGCCGGCTCTCGATTTCCTTTTCTTCCCCGCCCAGCCTGGCCTTGAGCCCGGCCGCGGTCCCGGGCAGTTCCGCCAAAAGCGCGGCTTCCTCTTCGTCCGCCACCATGGCGAACAGCTCCGGCACCAGTTTCGAGCCTTTGCACAGGATTTTTTCCGCCAACTTGTCATAGATTGCTTTGGCCGTTTTTCCTCCTACTGCCAGGATATATCCAGAACCGCGTAAGGATTTTTGCCTTTCCAGTCAAACTCCAGGATGCTCACCTTGGGCCGGCTGCCCCCGGCGAGCTCAACCAACCGCTCGGGGTGAGTTAAAACCGCCTTAGCCCCCCGGCGCAAACCCGTCATTTCAACTCGCCCGGCGCCTCGCCGGTCTCGACCGGGAACAGCTTTACCTCCCGGCCGGTGATCTTGCGATAGGATTCCCGCAAATACGATTCCAACGCGGCCGGGTCCGGATCCGAGGCCAGGCTGACCAGGCATCCTCCCCAGCCCGCGCCTGCGATCCGGGCGCCCAGGATTTCTTTGCGCTTGGACAGGAGTTTATGGAGCAGGTCCAGCTCGGGAGTCGAGTTGTTGTAGTCGTTGCTCGAGCTTTTATATCCCTGGTCAAAAAGTTTGCCCAGCCGCTTGAAATCCTGTTTCCGCACCGCTTCCTTGGCTTCGCAAACCCGCGCGTTTTCCGTGACCACATGCCGGACCCGCTTCATCAAGAGCGGCTTGAGCGCCCGCTCGGCCTTCGGGAGTTGCTTGGGGGTGATGGAACTCAGGCTTGAGATCTTGAACCCGGCTTTGCGCAGCGCGGAGAAAGCCGCATCGCATTCCTTGCGTCGCTGCGTATATTCGCTCCGCACCAACTCCCGGCCCACGCCCGAGTTGATCACCAGCAGCTTCACCCCCTTGAACTCGAACCGGATCAGCTCGGAGGCCAGCCGGTCGCAATCGAGGAACATGACACAGTCTTTGTCCGCATTAAAGATGGTGAACTGGTCCAGGATCCCGCAGGGCATGCCCACGAACCGGTTTTCCGCGCGCCAGCAGGTGAAGGCTTTTTGCCAGCGCGTCATGGGCTGTTCGAGGAGTCCGATCACCGCCTCCAGCGTTGCCGCCTCGATGGCCGCGGAGCTGGACAGGTTGGCCCCGATCGGGATGTCGCCGGCAAAGACCAGGTCTATGCCGGGCAGGCTGATGCCGGACTGGGCCAGTTCGGCGATCACGCCCTTGGGGTAATTGGCCCAGCCGTGGCCCGGCTCGGGCAGATTGTTTTTGAGGGACGCCCGAACTTCGTGATCGAAGTCGAGCGAATAAAAATTCAACGCGCCGTCTCCGCGCAGCCGCGCCCCCACCACGATCTCGCGGTCCACCGTCGAGGCCAAAATCAGCCCCTGGTTATAGTCCGTGTGCGACCCGAGCCAGTCCACCCGGCCGGGCGCCCGGAAAAACCTGACTCCGCCCTGGTCGCCGAAACGCTTCTTCAACTCGGATTCCATCCGGCCGCGATCGTCCCGCGCCCTTTTTTCCTTTATCGCTTTTCGGCTTTTCGCCATGTCCCGCTTACCTCCCGAACTTTACTTCCGGCTTTGCGCAAACCCTCATGCTAAGATATACTTTAGGACAGGAGAAAAATCAAACCCAAGCCAATGCCGGGAAGGACGATAAAACTTTCGGAACTGAAAAAATCCGCGCCCGCGAGAAAAGGGCCGGCCGCTGTTGCCGGAAAAGGAACGGGCGGAAATTTTGTGCGCGTTCTGGTTCGTTGATTCCGTGGTCATGTTCAAGGAAGATACCCCGGAGCGGCTGATCCGGGAACTCCAGCCCGAGGTGCTGGTCAAGGGCGCGGACTGGACCGTGGAAAATATTGTGGGCGCGGACTGGGTTTTGAAAAATGGCGGCCGGGTGCGGCAGATCGAGTTGGTCCCGGGGTCCACTCGCCGGATTATTGATCAGATAGTCAGCCAATATGGTTTGAAGAAATAGCGGCAGCTGCGGGCAAAAGGCTTGGCGAGCTAAGCTCATGCGCCAATATCCGCGCTAAAGCCGCAAGACTCCACCATCCTCTTGAACGACTCCATCTGCTGGTCGGGGATCAACACCGCATCATTCCATGGATAGATTTTGCCCAGCGCGATATATTTGGCTGCGCCGAATTTATGGAAGGGAAGCAGGGATATTTTCTCCGGCTGACGGGGCAGTTGTTGCACAAATTCGCAGATGCTCCTGATGTCGCCCTCGGTGTCGTTGAACCCGGGGATGACCGGAATCCGGATCCATACCGCAACTCTGGTTTCTGCCATGATCCGGCGCAGGTTTTTCAAAATGAGTTGATTGGAGATGCCGGTGGCCTGGAGGTGTTTCAGGTCATCTATCTGTTTGAGGTCATAGAGGACAAGATCCGTGTGGCGCAAGACTTCGGCCAGGGCCGGCCATTCGGCAAAGCCGGTCGTATCCAGAGCGGTGTGCATGTTTGCGTGCTTGGCCGGCCGGAGCAAGCTCGCGGCGAATTGCGCCTGCATGAGCGGCTCTCCGCCGGAAAGGGTCAGGCCGCCTCCGGTGCGCTGATATAAGCTCAGGTCTTTGAGGACAACCTTTATTATTTCATCGACGGTTTTATATTCGCCAGTTCTCTCGATGGCATGCGCCGGGCAGGCCTCGGCGCATGCCATGCAGGAGTCGCACTTGTCTCGGAGGATTATCCGCGGTTGTGCGGAGATGTTTGCGGCCTTTTGGTCGCAGACTTCCACGCACTTTCCGCAGCGGATGCATTTTATGTCCCGGCTGAGAATTTCCGGATGGGGTCGGATGGACTCGGGATTGCTGCACCATGGGCAGCGCAATGGACAGCCTTTAAAAAATACCGTGGTCCTGATCCCGGGCCCATCTTGAATAGAGAACCGCTGCAGATTGAAAATCAGGCCCTTGTCCCCCGCGGCTTGTTCCTGCATCAGACTCTTCCTGCCCGCTCCATGCTTGTGGCGCCAAGGCGTCAGGTCGGCCTAAAATCCGTGCACGGTCCTGGCGATGATGCTGTCTTGAGTTCCTTTGGGCAGGTCAATCCAGAAGGCGCTGTATCCGGCGACCCGTACTTGGAGGTCGGCGTATTTTTCCGGATGCTGCTGGGCGTCAATCAGGACCGAGCTGTCCACGATGTTAAACTGGATATGGGGAATGGTGCCTTTCTCATACCACTCCTGCAGATACGCGGCGAACAACTTTTTATTTCTGCCTTCCAGGAAGGCCGGCATAAAGCGCTGGTTAAAAAGCTCGGTGTGCATGAACGGTATCTTGGCCGCGGAATTGAGCACCGCGGTTGGGCCGTTTTTATCAGCCCCGGCCATGGGGGACCGGCTTCCGTCGGTGAGATGGCTGCCCGCCAGCCGTCCGTCAGGGGATGCGCCGCAAGCCAGGCCCACGGTCTGATAGCCCGCGGCGGTGCCGCCGTCGCTCACCAACCGGCAGTTCCAGGCGTCCTTGACGGTGCTGATGGTCTGCTCAAAACGGGTGGCAAACTTCTCCGCCCATGCATCCGCATAGTCATCATCGTTTCCGTATTTCGGGGCATGAATGAATTCCTGGCGCATGGCCTCGTATCCTTTCCAATTGGCCTTGAGCGCCGTGATCAACTGATCCATGGCATATTTCTTCTTGTCAAAAACCAAGTGATGAATCGCGGCCAGCGAGTCGGCCACGGTGATCATTCCCAGAATGAACACGGCCGGATAAGTGTCATGTTCCTTGTGCAGCTTCTTAATGTCCACGCCCCGGTCCAGCGGCTCGTCCAGCAGCAGGGAATTGCACGGGTCCGGGTAAGTGTTGGTGAGCACATCCTGGGCCAGGTCCCACGAGAGCTTCATTTCTTTGCAATAGAACAAAACCCGCTCCATGAAGGCATCCACCAGCTCGTCGCAGGACTTCATTTCCCGAGGGTCTTTGGTTTTGGGCCGATCCGGCCGCTTCGGGTTGGCTTGCGAACCGCCCTCATACAAGGCCTCCTCCAAAACCTTGGGAAGGATCATGCCGCCCACTCCCGCGGCCCCGGTGGTGATCTGGAACTTGCCGGTGATGTGGTTGGTTACGCAGCCGCCCACCTGGGTCTGTTTGGCATCCTCAAACGAGTAGCCGCGGAGCATGGCCCATTTTTCCAAGAGCTGCTCATTGAACCAGGCCGGATGCCCCATGCCTTTACGGAGAAGGTCAATGCCGCAATCCACTATTTCCGGATCAATGTTCGGGTGATAAAGGATGGCGATGGGAGGCTGGTTGATGTGAAGGTTGCCCATGGCTTCCAGCACCAGCCGGCTCAGTTCGTTTGACATATCTTTTCCGTCCTGGTCGCTTCCGCAGATGTTGAGGGTGTAAAAAATCTCGCCCCCGGCCTTGCCGGTAAAGGTCACCGGCCATTCCAGGGCAATGCCCACCTCCTGGATTTTAAGGAAAAGGCATTCAAGCAGTTCCAGTGCCTTCTCCCGGGTGATCCGGCCGGCTTTGAGATCAGCCTGATAAAAAGGGAAGAGGATTTTATCAATGCGATGTCCGCCGCCGTGCCCATAGACGGCGAGGAACTTGGCGGCCACTTCAATAATCCAGAAGAACTGGATGGCTTCATGCAAGGTGCGAGCGGGCTGTGCCGGCACCCGGTCAAGAATTTCAGCCATTTGCTCCAGCTCCTGACGGCGGGCTGGATCCGATTCTTTTCCGGCCATGTTCCGGGCCAGCTCTGCGTAGCGCTGGCTGAAGCGGATGATGGCCCGGCCGCTCATGGCCATGGCCTGCCAGTTGTTCTTTTTCTCCAGGTATTCAGCCGGGGGCATTCCCAGGGCTTTTTCATCAAGCTCTTTTAGCTTGCGCTCCGCTTTTGCAATGCGCGGGCCGATTCCTTCGCGGAGGAGAGCGGGATAGTCATAGCTGGGGTTCACGATTCCCATCTCCCAGAGCTTGGCTTCAATGGGAGTGGCCAGTCCTTGCAGGATATCCGGACATACTTCGTGTGGGATGATCGCCTTGATCCGGTCCGCAACGCATCGGCCGTTCCAATACCCGCAGATGTCGTTGACGATCTCATCCCGCTCCGCGTCAGTCACCATTTTGGAAAAACCGCCTTTGGTCACCGCTTCGGGCATGAAATGCGCGGAAATCTCCGGATGCCAGCGCAGCTCATCCGGCGCGGAATTGGGATCGCCCACAATCAACTCGCCCGGCTTGATATAAGGGGGAAAATTGGCACAGAGATGGGCAAAGGCCTTGGCCCCCCGGATCACCCAGGGCTGTCCGTCGGTCTGCTTATAGGACTCGGTTATCAGCCTTGCCCGGTCCAGATCAACCCGGATTTGCTCGCCACGGCGGAAGGCGCACTTGGCCAGACCGATCACGACATTGATGAAATCCTTGACCACCGCGGCCTTCCATTTCAGATTGGCCCTGAGCATGGCGGTCCTGGGGGTGGAACCGAAACCCCACTCATGGGGAGCGGCGTCAGAAGATTTTTGCGCGGATGGTATGCCCCTCAGTTCTTGCATTTCCTCGCTCATATCATACCTCCTTTAATCGCGGCCGCCCGGCTCCAGAGAAGATCCTGTCGTTACCAATAAAATTTCTCTCCTGAGATTAGCCCGCTTTTTCTGGAAGCGCAAGCAAATAAAAAATACTATTCTCGCACCGCTTCGGCTTTGATGCCCCGCCCGGCGAGCAGCGCCCGGAAAAACCTCGCCCCGCCCACATGCTCAAACCGCTTCCGCAACTCCTGCTCGATCCGATCCAGCTGATCCCGAACCCGTTTTCCCCGCATCCCCTGCTTTGCCTTTGCCATCTCCGGTTTCCCTCCTCAACGATTCCGGTTTGATCCCTCCGCAAACTCATATATACTTGAGGGCGGGAAAAAAATCAAAGGCGCCGCGGCCCCGGGTTCAGCCGCGCGCAATTTCAAAATCCAGGAGCGAAAAATGCCGGGCAGATTGATAAAACTTTCGGAACTGAAGAAAATCCGCAGCCGCTGGAAAAAGGCGCGCCAAAAAATGGTCTTCACCAACGGCTGCTTCGATCTAATCCATGTCGGCCATGTCCGCTATTTGCAAAAGGCCAAAGCCCTCGGCGATTTCCTGGTGGTGGGCCTGAACCGCGACGGCTCGGTGCGCAGGCTCAAGGGCGCCGGCCGGCCGCTGTTGCCGGAAAAGGAACGGGCGGAAATTTTGTGCGCGTTCTGGTTCGTTGATTTCGTGGTCATGTTCCAGGAGGATACCCCGGAGCGGCTGATCCGGGAACTCCAGCCCGAGGTGCTGGTCAAGGGCGCGGACTGGACCGTGGAAAATATTGTGGGCGCGGACCTGGTTTTGAAAAACGGGGGCGAAGTCCGCCGGATCGAGTTCGTGCCCGGCCGCTCGAGCAGCCGGATCCTTGCTCAGATTCTCAAGCGCCGGCGGACCGGCGCGGGAAAGAAATCACAAGCCTGATTTCCCGGGCGCCTCGAATTCCTGCTTGAGCTCGAGGTAACCGAGCAGCCGGCGCAACCGCTCCAGGTTCGGGATCAGAAATAACCCGTCCTTGAACACGATCACCCCGTTTTGGATCAGCCGCGCCAGGACCTTCTTCACTTCCTCCGCCGGCAAATCGGTCGTGGCCGCCAATTGTTCCGGCAACAGCCGCAACCGGTACCCGCTCTTGGTCT